>CAYOYI010000119.1:2073-10515 GCA_964408105.1 uncultured Chitinophagaceae bacterium
CTTCTCGATCATCTCCTTAACCTCAGGAACAGTCCAGACATTCTCCTCCATCTTACGGCAATTCACACACGACCATCCCGTGAAGTCAACGATAACCGGTTTCTTTACCAGCCTCGCATAGGCAATCCCTTCATTCAGGTCTTTAAAGCAATTGATATCATGCGGACATTTGCTGCCCGTGTCCCGAATGGAATAAAAACTTGGTGGTGGGAAACCGCTTAGCAATTTGAGCGGAGCGCCCTTCAACCCCGGAGCCAGATAAACAACAAAGGCGAATATCACAGCCGCAAAACCTAATCGTGGAATGGAGAATTTATTCACCCTGCTGTCATGCGGGAACTTGATGAGCCCCAGCACATATAATCCCATCAGCAGGAAGATCAGCATCCAGATGCCGATGAAAATTTCACGCTTGAGGAAGCCCCAGTGATAGGCCAGGTCAACATTGGATAAAAATTTCAGCGCAAGCGCCAGCTCAAGAAACCCCAAAACGACTTTTACAGAATTCAGCCATCCGCCTGATTTTGGCAGCGTGTTCAGCCAGCCGGGGAATGCCGCGAACAATCCGAACGGAAGCGCTAAAGCAAGAGAAAATCCAAACATTCCCAGCAGCGGGCCCAGATTATTGCCGCGAACTGCAGCCTCAACGAGTAATGTGCCAATGATGGGGCCGGTGCACGAAAACGAAACCAACGCAAGTGTGAAAGCCATGAAAAATATCCCGATCAATCCGCCCTTGTCGGAGGCTTTATCAATTTTATTTACAAACGCGCTGGGCAGCGTGATCTCGAAATATCCGAAAAACGAAATCGCAAATACTACAAACACCACAAAGAAGGTGAGATTAAAAAAGGCATTGCTTGCCATGGCATTCAGCGCATCTGCGCCCAAGGCTTTTGTGACAACAAATCCTACGAGCACATAAATAACGATTATTGAAAAGCCATAAATAAACGCATTGGCTACACCTTTGCTTCGAGTCTTACTTGTTTTAGTAAAAAAGCTAACTGTCATCGGTATCATCGGGAAAACGCAGGGCGTCAGCAACGCCAGCAATCCGCCAATGAATCCGGCAAGGAAAATCCCAAGCAAAGTTCGTTGACCAGTGACTTGATCTGAGATCACGGAGGAAGCAATCGCCTCCGTTTCTCCAAATGAAAAATCAACTATTTGCGGGGGCAAACACTTTTCATCATCACACGTCATGAATTCCAGGTACCCTTTAACAACAGTTTTTGGATCATCCAGCTTTACGCGTTGCGTGAAAACGGCTTTGTTCGAGAATTTCTTGACATAGATTGAAAAGATCGGATCAATACCTTCTATTACTTTCTCGCCATCCTCTTTCACCGAATCTAGTAACTGAAAACCGGCATTTTCCTCAAACGTGAAGGAAGTCGGCACAGGCCTGATATCGTCTTCTGTTCCTCCAATGTTTTGTGAATATAAATACCAGCCCTTATCAATTGCTGCCTCAAAAATCAAATTGTATTCGTTGTTGCCGGCATTTTCTTTTTTGAATGACCATTTCACCGGTTCAAGGATTCCACCCGGTGTTTCAGTATCGGCAGGAACGAGTCCCTGATCGGATGTACCATCGAAAGTGAAGGAAAAATCAACCTGAGTTGGAGGCAGACATTTTTCATCATCACAGGTCATGAACTCCAGAGAGCCTTTCAAATCCTTGGCTCCCTTATCGACCTTCACTTTTTGCGAGAACCTTGCGCCACCGCTGAATTTTTTAAGATAAATCCCGAAAATGGCATCCATTCCCTCTTTCACATGCTCGCCCTTTTCCTCTACTTTACCGATGAGCTCAACTTTCTTGTTCTTCTCAAAAGTGAACGTAGTGGGAACTGGCCCTTCATCGCCTATAAATTGTGAGTAAATATTCCAGCCCGGATCAAGCTTCACATCGAAGTGAAGCAGGTATTCCCCATTGCCCAGGTCTTCTTTTGTAAACTGCCAGGCAGCCGGTTCAAGGATTTGTGAAAACGAGGTTTGAGCAAAAAACGAAAGTGCAACCAGCACGATCGGCTTCATTAATCGCATAGGAAGTAAACTTTGCTTCATAAAATTTTTTAGCTCAGAAAACGGGGCTACGACCTACAAATTGCAAAATTGAAGAGAAAGTTTCAATCCTTTCGACTAAAAACCTTTTTACCCTACACGGGCTGCAAGTTCATGGCGACCAATGATTTGAACAGGAGCAAACCATCAGTATTGCCCAATGCTTCCTCTGACGCCCGTTCCGGATGCGGCATCATTCCGAAGACATTTCGGTTTTCATTACATATCCCGGCTATATTTTCCAGCGCTCCGTTTGGATTACTTTCATCATTTATAACTCCTTCGGCATTGCAATATCGGAACAGCACCTGACTGTTATCGTTCAATTGCTGCAAGGTTTTTGCATCAGCAAAATAGCTTCCCTCGGCATGTGCGATAGGTATCATCAACGGCTGGGTTAAATCCAGGTATGCGCTCAGCTTTGATTTTGCCGTTTGCGGAATCACGTAAACATTTTTGCAAATGAACTGCCTTCCTCGGTTCCTAATCAAAGCCCCAGGAAGTAACCCCGCCTCGCATAAAATCTGGAATCCGTTGCAGATACCCATGACATATCCTCCGGAATTAGCAAAGTCAATCACCGCCTGCATGATCGGAGAAAAGCGCGCGATAGCGCCTGAGCGAAGGTAATCTCCATAAGAAAATCCTCCGGGAAGCATGATACAATCATCTGTGCTGAAACCATCAAGGCTTTTGTCCTTATGCCATAATACCTTCACTTCTGCCTGAATTACATTCTCCAGAACATAAATGAGGTCTTTATCGCAATTAGAGCCGGGAAAAATAACAACACCGAATTTCATGATCTTACAGAGAGATTTATTTTGATAAAAAGTATTGAAAAAACAGCACCACCGCCAGCCACAAAAAGTGAACAATATTGGCAATCCGTACTTTTTTAATGTTCAGCAAAAGATAGCTGATGATGATTGACAAAGGTACGCTTAATAGCACAAAATGATTGAGGGATGGCTTCCTTGCGAACAACACGGAAATGCCCATCAGCAGGGCAGTCCAAAGGATGAGCACGAGAAATTTCCGGGCGTGTACGGGGCTTTTGAGAAAATTCAGAAAGAATACTATCAGTGAGCAGATAACCAAAATGAGAGACATGCTTCCCACCACCCAGAGCGACAACGGTGTTGATATAAATCCTCCGGAATCAAGGCTATATGCCAGAATGAACTGATAAAAAAATATATCCAGGTCATCCGTCAAAAAGAAATAAGTGCCTGTTAAAAAATAGATCGTCAGGAAACCGGATAAACCTATCACCCATTCCCGCCAATTAAAAGCGCGCATCACAAATAACGCAATGAAAAGCAGAATCATCAGCAAAAAGGCCGGCTTGTAAAACAACGATGCAATGCCGATAAGCAATCCCATATCAAACACCTGAGCAAAGCATCTTTGATTTTTAAAAAATTGCATGGTTTTTCCGATAGCGGGAATGATAAAGGTGAGTGCCAGCAATGCAGGGCTGATGAAAAGGAATTCACGGAATAGGCATACCGTCAGCAAATAGATCAACGCGGGGACATAGCTGCCTGCTTCAAAGAGTTTTGCATTATTGACGATCACGTTCAGCATCAGCGCCTGAGTAAAGCTCAGGAGCATTGCAATTGCCGCCAGCGCGTAATAGTTGTTGTTAAATAAAATTCCGGTGAACTGGAAAAACAAGCGTGAGAAAGGAGCATTCACTTCATTCAACGAAAAATTCTCCGGCATAATGAAAATGACAAGGTTCACTACTACCGTGAAAAGGAACAAAAAGGGAATTACTGCCGGGTTGTTGACATTGAAAAACCTGATCACTCTGTTTTCTTAGAACGTCAATTTTACGAAAGATAATGTCGAGCGCCTCCAGCTTGGTATCAACACCTCATTTGCTGAGATCTGCATTGCCAGCCTGGGAATGATGGTTACGTTCTTGTCACCGGAGTTGAACAAATAATTACGTTCCACCTTGCCTTTTTTGTCAACGCTGTACTGCGATATGTTTGTTTTCGGATAGATTTCCTCGTTGTAAATAAATCTGAGTTTGCCGCCTGTGGTCATGGTGCAAAATGAAGAAAAGAAGCCGTCATCATCTTCCGAAACCTGTTTCTTCTTCAGGACTTCGCTCCAGTCAAGGGTGCCGTCAGGAAATACGGACAGCAGCATTACATCATTGTAGTAAGAGATGTTGATGGTGCGAAAACTCGGCCCGATAGAAGGCGTGAACGTAGCTACCTGCGTGTTTTCCTCTGTGCTGAAGCGTGACTCGGCAACGATCACTGCTCCGCCATCAAACCTTAGCACCAAATCATAAATTTCAAATGAGTAAAACCCTTTTACGTCTTTTGAGGCATCCTTCCCTGTGACGTCAAAGATCAGGTCGGAGCCGAACTTCATGTAGTAGCTCGAGGTGACCGCACTGCTATCAAGGTTGTAAACAAAGTAGAAGTACCCTTGCGCTTCTTCGCCTACATCATCGGTATAAAATCCTGCAGCAACCAGATTGTGGTTTACGTTATCGATTTCGATATAAAGCTTTCTGAACACCGGCCTCTGAAAGCGAAAGTCAATATTTTTCAGTTCCCCTGAAACGGTCAATAGCTTAATTTTAAATGATTCATTATCCTGGTTTTTTTTACGCGACCGGTCTTCTTCCTTTTCCAGCAGAATGAAAACATTTCCATTGTTGTCGGGAAGAACTTTCCGTATAAGCAAAGGATTTCCCGGATCACTCAACGGTATCATTTTCCGGTAGATTATGTTCAGGTTGTCATCTAACAGCGCCAATTTCAGCCGAACGCTTTTGTCTTCTCCCAATACCGGATAATAGCAAGCGATCTTTGATTTATCCTGTGATGAAGCTACACGTACAACCGATTCCGCATCAAATCTTCCAGTTTCCACGGAATCAATCACGAAAGCATTTCCATCTCCTGAAAAACGGATATTCCACTTTTCCGCAAACAACACCGGTTGGCTCTTCTGGTTCGCGAGGTAAAACACAAGCGTCTTCTCCGGATATATTTCTATTTTCCTGACATCCACATCCGGATACTTAAAGGTGAGGTCGTTTGACCAGCGCAGCGTCATATTCTTGCCATAAGCCTCCACCAGATGATTGCTTCTTCCATATTTATGAACTAATGCCCCTTCTTTGTTCTTACCAAGAATTCTGAAGTCGGGATATTTTGATGATTGCTTTTTAGGCTGGGAATAGGAAACGGACTGGGAGAAAGCGGAGATTACAGGAAGCAGCAACGCTAGCGAAAGGATGCTGGTTTTAATTCGATAATTTGATAATTCGATGATTTGACAATTGAATGGGAAATATTCAAACTTCATTCCTGCTTAGCGAATTAGAAAACGAATTGCTAATGAAAAATCTATCAACGGTTCACCAATTAACGGATCAACCAATTCCGAAGTTAGGTTTTCAGCCTTGGATCAAGCGCATCTGTTAATCCTTCACCGAGCAGATTAAAGATCGTCACCGTAATGAAGATGGCAAAACCGGGGAACGTGGCCAGCCACCATGCTTCCGGTGCATCTCTCGCGATTGATAATAACTTGCCCCATGTGATTACCTCTGCTTGCACTCCGATTCCTAAAAACGACAATGCCGACTCCACAAGTATGGCGCTCGCTATGCCAAACGCAATGGAAATGAATACGGGAGTAAGCGCATTTGGAACGGCATGGCGAAAGATAATACGCGCATTGCTGAAGCCCAATGAACTTGCAGCTTCAATGTATTCTAAGCTTCTTACACGGAGCAATTCAGCTCTCAGAAAACGCGCGATACCCGTCCAGCCGGTAGCTCCGATCACTACCATTACCAAAAAGATGGATGGCTTGGCAATTGCCACTATAGAAAGTATTAATAACAGCCCCGGAATTGAAATAACCACTTCTATAAGTCTGGAAACTATTATGTCAACCGGAATCGTAACCTGCTTTCCAAGAAAGCTTACTCGTTTAAATAATTTGGCGAGCAGGTTCGGAATGATCATGATGCCAATAAAAATGAAAAGGCTGATATGAAATTGTACGATAAGCGAGAACATGGAATCCGCGAGCGCATCGGTAAATACATATCCCCGCACGCTGAAAGCATAGTAGTAAGCGATGAAAACAAAAATACCGTTCAGGAATAACCCGATCCTTGAAACTTTAAGCCGGTTATCTCCGAAAAATCCGGCCATAGAACCTAAAAATATCCCGATGGTTGAGGCGATCAGCATGGAAATAATTCCAACGAGCATGGCGATGCGCGTGCCATGTATCATTCCGGCCAATACATCTCTTCCGATTTCATCGGTGCCGAGCCAATGTTTCCAGCGATTGCTTTTCACCCGCTGTTCCTCAAATGGACCAACATACTGCACGTTGTAAATATCCATTTCAGTCGAGGAATAAGGGATTGGCGGCCACACTGCCGTTTCATATTCAAGCCGTTTCCAATCAACGAGCGCCAGGTCTTCCGGCCATTTGCTTATACCAAGGCCAACGGTATATTCTTTAAGCACGGGAAAATAACTGTTGCCCTTGTATTTGCAGTAAAGCGGTTTATCGTTGGCGATAAAATCAGCAGTTAACCCGATGAAAATAATAAGGTACACAACACGCAGCGACCAGACAGCAAGTCGGTTCTTCTTGAACTGTCGCTTTACAATGCCCCAATAGCTTTGGTCGAGCTTTGGCTTTTGCGCGATATTTTCAGTTTCAGCCACTACCTCTTAGGTTTTTTTGGTGAATGAAATCCTCGGATCAACGAAGGCATAAAGCAGGTCAGCTACCAGAATTCCCACCATTGTGAGTATTGCGGAAAACATGAAAATGGTGTAAAGCACCGGATAATTTCTTGCTACTACGGATTCATATGATACGCGACCCATACCCGGAATTGCGAAAATCACCTCCAGGATTACCGCCCCGCTTATCATCAGCGGAAAAAGATTGGCGAACATCGTAATGATGGGGAGCAAGGAGTTTTTAAATGCATGCTTCCACACCACAACAGTTTTGCTCAATCCCTTTGCTTGGGCGGTGCGGATGTAATCCTGGCGGATAACATTCAGCATCCCACCTCGCATCTGGCGTGAGATGAATGCAAAAGACCCGTAGGTCAGACAAAAAACCGGAAGTGTAAGATGATAAGCAGTGTCCCAGAATCTCGTCCAGAAAGATGCGTTGGCCGGAAGGTTCACTGAACCGGTTCCATAAGTGGGGAAAAAGTCCATTCCGTATTCGGGGGTAGTGATAAATACAATCAGCATCGTTGCTATCCAGAAAGAAGGCAATGAATAAAGTATGAACAGGACTGTGGTCGAAATACGATCGAATGTTGAACCCTTGTTTACAGCGGTTTCCACACCTACGGGAACAGCGATGAGGTATGCGAAAATGACAGATATTATATTGAGTATCATCGTCCACTTTATCGCATCGAGCAAAATGGAAGAAACCGGCCTTCCATCCAGAAATGATTCTCCGAAATCTCCGCGCACAAATCCTTTGCTTTTATTTCTTGGGTCATCGTTTTTTCCAAACCAGGGAACATCACCGAACAGCCAGCGGTGATACTGGTTTTTCAACCCATACCAATGAACGGCAGGTAAATACTTCTTTCCGGGTGTGGCGGATTTTTTAAGCTCCTCGTAGTTTTCTGAAACTTTTCTTGCCAGCGGCACAAGTGAAGAAAGCGCCTGTACTTCTGTCCAACTGCTGTCCTGAAATATTTTCGAGCGCATATTCACCGCAGAGTCAATCTGGGATATGTATCTTTTGATTTTTCCGTCTTCATTGTTGCGGTAAAGGTCATTGCAGCTTTCGCGAATAAGCTTTAAACCATTAAAGGTTGTGGAATCTCTTTTTATGTCAAACAGCGAATACTCAAGCGCTTTAACACTGTGGTAGTAATTTGATATTTGCTCCCAATTACCGTATTGATCTATCAATCTGCTCAGCGCTTCTCTTTCATTTTTCCGGTGAATTTTGTAAAGAGTATCCGGGTAGGCGCCTGAGGTAACAGAAAAATAAAAAGAAGGGAGGTTCAACCCCATTTTTTCACTCAATTCGATATACGCTTTTTCTCCGGCCAGTTTTTCCGCCAATTGTCCACCGCTCTGCGATTGCATTCCTCCCGCAAGCCGCAATTCTACCGGATCACCAGGGGCAATCTTACTCAGGGTGAAAGTGAAAATGGAAATAATAATAAGGGTAGGTATAAAGATCAGTACCCTTTTAAGAATATACCGGAACATAGCTCGCTAAACTTCCGCGCTACTGAGCAGCTGCAACAGGTTTTACTCCGAAATCCGGATCGAGAATAAATTGCGTCACTTCATAACCTGTTCGTGTAGCTTTTCCTTCCGA
>CAYOYI010000120.1:0-10434 GCA_964408105.1 uncultured Chitinophagaceae bacterium
GACAAGAGGTGGTATCGCTCGTGCCAATGCTTCGTAAATTCACCGCCCAACCGTATTCTCCTAAGGAAGTGTATTTGGCAATGAAAATATCCCTCTCGTTTTGAGCGGTAAGATTCGCTGTTCCGGCTCCGGGGTTGAAATCGGTGGTATTTGAAAAATACCCTGTAAGATAAACTCCAGAGCCATTCACTGCCACAGCGGTTCCAGCATCCAGCCATGTGCCTCCCAATCCGAAAGCCCACAGGTAGTTTCCATCCTTGTCATATTTAGTCAGGAAAATGTCTTTGTCCCGTGCAATGAAACTTGCGGCATTGGGACCAGGGTCGAAGTCAACCGTGTCGAAGAACTCTCCAGTTACATAAACATTTCCAATAGCATCAGAAGATATGCTCTTTCCAGCATCTTCATCTTCTCCACCCAGGCTTGTTGCCCAGCGAAAGTTCAGGGAAGAATCATATTTCGCAATAAAGGCATCAGATTCCAATTGAGATTTGGAGGTAAGATTCTTTTGGGTGAGCACACTTCCATCAAAATCGCAGGTTCCCCGAAATATTCCAGTCAGGTAAATGTTTCTTTCAGAATCTAGTGCAATGTCCAGTGCTTCTTCAAAGTCTCCGCTACCTATATCACGTGCCCAGTGAAGTGTGCCTGATGGCCGATATTTAGCAACAAATATATCCCCAGGGCCATTTCCATCAAGCAGACTACCATTAGGCCAGTTGAATGCAGTATTCGCGCCAGTGAAGTACCCGGTAACATACGCGTTATCCGCTTCATCCACTACAAGGGCTTGCGGATGTGCGGTCATTGCAATTCTTTTTGCCCAGAGGTAATTTCCAGATGAATCATACTTTGCAATGAAACTGCCCTCCGAAAATTGGTGTAGCCATGCGGTGTTTGGACCGGGGTCAAAATCTACTGAATCATGAAAAACTCCGGTAACATAAATATTGCCAGACTTATCTATTGCAATGTCCCGTCCTTCATCGTGCTGAAACAGTCCACTTTCAACTTTGTTGCTACCAAGGCGAAATGCCCATTTATAATTTCCAAGCGTATCATATTTGGCAAGAAAGAAATCCCTGTCATCAATGGCTGTTAATCCAGCATAGCCGCTTCCAGGGTCAAAGTCTGCGGTTTTGCCAAATGACCCGGTGATATAAACATTACCCTCTGCATCCAAAGCCACGCTTTCGACATTATCATATGCACTATTGCTACCTATTTTGAACGCCCAGTCATAGTACTGCGCTTGCAGAAAGTTGAACTTCACAATAATGAAGATAAATATTGCGAAAGTCCTGCGAAGATTGCTACCCGCCATATTTTAAAAAGCTAGCTTAACACACTCCTTGAGATCACAATCCTCTGCACCTCTGAAGTGCCTTCGTAAATCTGGGTGATCTTGGCATCGCGCATCAGGCGCTCAACGTGGTATTCTTTCACGTAACCGTAACCTCCGTGAATCTGAACAGCCTCAACTGTAGTGCGCATCGCAGTTTCTGAAGCGAAAACTTTTGCCATTGAGCCGGAAAGGGTGTAGTCCTTATGCTGATCTTTTTCCCATGCCGCTTTGTAGCAAAGCAGGCGTGCTGCTTCAACTTCCGTTGCCATATCCGCAAGCTTGAATTGGATAGCCTGATGTTGTGAGATCTCTTTACCGAAGGCTTGCCTTTGCTTTGAATAAGCCAATGCCAACTCGTATGCACCTGCGGCAATTCCGAGTGCCTGGGAGGCAATTCCAATTCTACCCCCTCCCAATGTTTTCATCGCAAACTTGAACCCGAATCCATCTTCGCCAATCCGATTTTCTTTTGGCACTTTGACATCATGAAACATGACAGAGTGCGTATCGGATGCGCGGATACCAAGTTTGTTTTCCTTCGCGCCAACAGAAACTCCTTCCCAGTCCCTTTCAACGATGAAAGCGTTGATGCCTCTGTGTCCGAGTTCAGGATTTGTTTGAGCTATCACTAAATACACCTTTGCTGTATTTCCGTTGGTGATCCAGTTTTTGGTTCCGTTCAGCAGGTAGTGATCACCCTTATCAACCCCGGTAGTTCTCTGAGAAGTTGCATCAGAGCCGGCTTCGGGTTCGGACAAACAAAAGGCACCGATTTTCTCTCCTTTTGCGAGAGGAATCAAGTATTTCTGCTTTTGTTCTTCGGTGCCGAAAGTTTCAAGCCCCCAGCAGACAAGAGAATTGTTTACCGACATGATAACTGAGACAGAGCTATCCACTTTTGAAATCTCTTCCATAGCAATGACATAAGAAATAGTGTCCATTCCACTGCCGCCATATTTTGGGTCAACCATCATTCCGAGGAAGCCTAATTCGGCAAGTTTTTTCACCTGCTCTTTAGGATATTGCATTTTTTCATCGCGCTCGATCACGCCCGGCAGCAATTCATTCTGCGCAAAATCACGCGCGGCCTTGCGTATCATCAGGTGTTCTTCTGTAAGCTGGAAATTCATGTTTATTTCTTGTGCGGCAAAAATAAATTTTTCAAAGGGTTTGCCTAAGTCCTTTTCATCTTTTGCTCGAGATTGGTTGTAGAATATCCTTCCAACAAGGGTATCAATTCTACCTTGCCGCCATGTTGTTGGACCCAATCTGCACCAACAACGGTTTCAATATTGTAATCGCCTCCCTTAACAAGGACCTCCGGAGTTATCATCTTTATCAATTGGATTGGAGTCTCTTCGTTAAACAAAACGACTGCGTTAATATAAAATAATGAAGCCAGAACAGAAGCCCGAGTCTGTTCATCCTGTAGCGGGCGATTAACTCCTTTCAGATTTCGTATAGATTCATCCGAATTCAATCCAACAATTAAAATATCTCCGAGATCAGCAGCCTGTGAAAGCAGGTGGACATGGCCCTGATGAAGAATATCAAAACAGCCGTTTGTAAAAACTATTCTCTGCTCCTTAAATCGCCACAGATGGAGTTTTTTCTGCAGGGTAACAAGATCAAAGATTTTTGTCTTTAGGATTTCACTTTTGCTCATCGGATTTTCGATTGATGATAGGAAGTATGAGCAATGAAAATGCTCCGACAATAATTACCATCATTGTTTGTCCCGTCCAGGCAATCCACCCAAACGCATAAGCTTTGAGTTTGAGTAATTCGGTATCTTGAGTATTGGAGTCAATCATATCGGCCGGGATAAGGTATTGTATCAAGATCATCTGCATCACTATCGGGTAAGTGCCGATACCTCCGGGTGTCGCTATCATTGCCAAACTGCCGAAGGCTAACAACGACATAGCGGCACCCAATCCTAAAGAAGAAGTTTCTTCAAGACAGAAAAAGCAGAAGTATAACATGAAAAGATAACCTGCCCAGATGAAAACAGAGTGACCAAGAAAAAGCCAGGGCTTTTCGACATTGCGGATAGCTTTCAAACCTTCAGCAAACCCCTTGATCACTTCAATGACTCGCTTGACTATGCCCAGTTTCTTAATTCGATTTCGTAGGAAATAAACTATCAGCAAAACAGCGACAACTGCGATTGCAATCAATAAGAATTTTGTGCCTTGGGAAGCCGTTGACATAAATTTTTCTTTGAAAGGCTCAATGATCTCTTTCGAAGCATAATCACCCAGGCGATTGAACTGAGCAATGAAAACAAACACAAAAAGAAGGAACAATATTATAAGGTCAATCGCCCGCTCGGTTACCACCGTGCCCACTGATTTGTAAATAGGGATCCTTTCATAGCGATTTAGAATTCCGCATCTTGTTACCTCGCCTAACCTCGGTACAGCAAGATTTGCGAGGTAACCAATCATTACGGCCAGGAAAGAATTGATTGATGAAGGGTTGTATCCCATGGGCCTCAACATCATGTTCCACCTTACAGCCCGGCTGTAATGCGATGCAAAGGCAATCATTGCCGAAGGAATAAGCCACCAGTAATTTGCCTCACGGAACGCCTGAAGAATTTGGCCGCGCTGTGTTTCATCGAGATCTTTCACCACGAGCCATATCAATAAGATACCTAAGCCGAGAAAGAAGATGACTTTAACGGCAGATAGGAGATGTTTTTTCAAGCCTTAATCAGCTTAGCTTGTTGTCTTTGGGAAAAATGTTGGCGGGCTGGAATTTTTTCGCCTCTTCGAAATCCATGGAGGCATAAGACATGATGATGATGATGTCACCCACTTGTGCCTTTCGTGCTGCCGGGCCATTCAGGCATATCACTCCGCTGCCTCTCGCTCCTTTGATTACATAAGTTTCAAGGCGCTCCCCATTATTGATATTCACCACCTGCACCTTTTCGTATTCAATCAGGTTGGCGGCCGTCATCAGATCTTCGTCAATTGTGATGCTGCCGACATAATTTAGGTCAGCCTGTGTCACAACAGCACGATGAATTTTTGATTTAACAACTTCTATTCTCATTGCGCGCCAAAATTAATCAATCAAGATGTTATCAATCAGGCGCACAGACCCTGCTTTCACCGAAGTGCAAATGGCGATTTTACCTTTATGGTTAATGTTCTTTACGCGTTTGAGAGTAGTGGCATCAACTATCTCAAAGTACTCAGTTTTCAGCAGCGGATTGCGATCTAGTGAGTCCACGCTTTTTGCTACAATAGTTGCAACGGTGGTTTCTCTTTTTAGGCTTTCTGCCGCTTTGAACAAAGTTTTTGAAATTTGGTTTGCTGCCTTTCGCCCATCTTCACTCAGCAACATATTTCTAGAACTCATTGCCAAACCATCCCGCTCTCTCACGGTTGGGCACATGATAAGGTTAACTTCAAGTCGCAAGACCTTAATCATGCGTTTCACTATCAAAAACTGCTGGTAGTCCTTTTGCCCCATATAGAGATTGTCGGGCTGCACGATATCAAGTAATCGCTTCACGGCTTTTGCAACGCCATTAAAATGCCCCGGCCGGTGTACCGCCTCCATGGTTTCAAACAGAAATCCGAAATCGACCTTCACTTCCAAATCCAGCCCGGCCGGATACACTTCTTTTTCATCAGGATAGAAGAGAACTTGATTGCCGTTTGTGATAAGTGTTTCCAGATCAGTGTCGAACGTTCTGGGATATTGTTCAAGGTCTTTCTTGTCATTAAATTGCGCAGGATTAACGAATATGCTCGCAATGCAGCAATCATTTTCAGCCACCGCCTTGTTTATAAGCGAAACATGCCCCGTATGGAGCGCCCCCATGGTGGGGGCAAACCCAATGCTCTTTCCGGCTTTCCTGGTCTCGGATAGGAAGTTCTGAATTCCTTCAACTGTTCTGAAAATCAGCATGTTACCTTGTGAACTTAGGCTTTTAAATAGTTAAAACTTTAACCAGAAGCCCTTAGAAATCAATGATTTTTGCTATTTTTGCAATCCGCAAATTAAAGGCATTATTTCAGAATCTTAAACTTAGTTCTATGGAAAAGAAGCGTGTTTTGATCGTTACACAGGAAATGCAACCTTATCTTCTTGAGTCTGAGATTGCCAGCATCACCAGCAGCTTACCTCAGCATATCTTCGAGAACGGCATGGATATCAGGGTGCTGATGCCGCGTTTTGGCAATATCAACGAAAGGCGCAACAGGTTGCATGAGGTGGTGAGGCTTTCAGGCATTAATATTTCCGTTGGAGATGAAGATTATCCGCTTATTATTAAAGTAGCATCCCTTCCGGGGATCAGGCTACAGGTTTATTTTTTGGACAATGAAGAATTGTTTGAGAGGAAAGCGGTTTTTCGTGATAAAAAGGAAAAGTTCTTTCCGGATAATGAAGACAGAATGATCTTCTTCTGCAAGGGCGTGCTGGAAACGGTGAGAAAATTCGGATGGCCTCCGCATATCATTCATTGCCACGGTTGGATGACCAGCTTGATACCTTACTATTTGAAAACTATTTACAAAGACGACCCGGTTTTCAGGAATACGAAAGCAGTCTATTCGGTATATGAGGGACAGTTCAAAGAGTCGCTTTCAAAGGAATTCCCTAAGAAGCTTAACGCGCAGGCGGCTGCTAAAAAATCTGACCTTAAATATTTTGATAAATCAAACAACACCGGTCTTGACCTCGGTGGCACCGCCTATGCTGATGCAGTGATTATTGGCAGCAAGAAAATAGCCAAGGAGGTTAATGCGTTAATAAACAAAAATGGGAAACCGGTGCTTGATTACCAGCCTGAAGATGCTTTCAAAGAAGCCTATCAGAAATTCTACCAATCCCTTTTAAAGAAATAAAAAGGGAAGCGAGAAAGAATGCCGTTCAATCGCGTAGCGTTGATTCTATGTGCGTGTGGCTTGTTTTTTTCTGCCTGCGAAAAGCCGGTTTTAGAAGATACAAAGCTCATCCCTGAGGATAATCTGAATATAAGGTTTACCGACACACTGACCGTGATTGCTTATACGGTTGAGGAAGAACCTTATGAAATAACAGTCCGATCGACATTAGCGGTAGGAACGGTTATTGATCCGGATCTTGGAACAACACAAGCCGGTTTTTATGTTCCGTTTTCGTTGCCAAAGGATGAGTTCGAGTATTTGGATTCTTTAGTCCTTGATTCTGTTGTGTTGTCTTTGCCGTACTCTTATCTTTATGGAGATAGCACCATTGAGCAGGATTTTGAGGTTTTCGAATTAGCTGAGCCGGTAAAGGATACAGCGTTTACTAATACAGACCTGCAGTTTAATCCAGTTCCTGTTGGAGTCCTATCTGGATTAGTGCCTAATACGATTGACAACATTATCATACCGGGCGATACTACGTATCCACCTCACCTGAGAATTAAACTGGATACTAGTTTTGGTCAGAAAATTTTAAACGCCTCGCAGGCAGATTTGCTGGATGAAGAAGGTTTCCGAAATTTCTTTAAAGGACTTTATGTGAAAGGTGTTGATTCAAAAGGTGGAAAGGGTTTGGTTTTTATAACCACTAACTCAAACCTCTCTTGTATAACGCTTTATGTACATAATGGTACAGTTGACACCACCGTCCGGTTTAAGGCTGACTTTGGTCTCAATCATTTTGCACATGATTACTCGCACTCGACTGTGGCGCCTTACATCACAAGTCGCGATAGCATCAATGGAGACAGCCTGATTTTTATCCAGGGCATGGCAGGGTTAAATGCAAAATTTATAGTGCCCTATTTTAAAAACCTTGGCAATATTGCGGTAAACAAGGCAGAACTTGTTTTAACTCAGGACAATGAAAAGAGTCCTGATGTCGCATTTGTTTTTGCTCCCCGAAGCTTGGTATTATTTAGCTGCGATGAAAATGGTGACCCGCATACTGATGGCGTACCCGATCAGTTGAGCCCTCCAACTATTACCGGAGGCACCAGAGTTGAAGAATTTGACAGCATTCTTAATTTCAAGGTTGCCCGATATAAGTTCAGCCTGTCAAGATATTACCAGGATGTGGTAAAGGGCGAGCAGGATAATGGTATCTTTATGGCTAATGGTATTCGTTCCGGCTCGAATTTAAAATATGTAGAACGGCTTTACGCCAGCAGACTCATAGCTGGAGGGAGCGGCCACTCAAAATTTGCAATTAAGCTAAATTTGACCTATACTGTAATAGAGTAATCATGTGCGGCATCGTTGGTTATATTGGTAATAAAGCCGCTTATCCCATTCTGATAAACGGACTCAAAAGGCTTGAGTATCGTGGATACGACAGCGCTGGAGTCGCACTGCTCAATCACGGACTTCATATTTACAAATGCGCAGGTAAGGTAAGTGATCTTGAGGCGCATGTAAAAGGCCACGACACTTCCGGCACTCTTGGAATCGGCCACACGCGCTGGGCTACACATGGCGCACCGAATGATACGAATGCCCATCCCCACGTTTCCGAATCAGGGAACATAACGATCATCCATAACGGGATTATTGAAAACTACGCTCCGCTTAAAGAAGAATTGATGAGCCGCGGTCATCATTTTACCAGCGACACCGATACCGAGGTGCTCGTAAATCTTATTGACGATATTCAGCAAAACAGCAAGGTAGATCTGGTAGAGGCAGTAAGGATGGCCCTGAATGAAGTTGTGGGGGCTTATGCAATAGTGATTCTTTCAAAAGATAATCCGGATAAGCTGATCGCGGCAAGAAAGGGAAGCCCATTGGTGATCGGCATAGGGGAAAATGAATTTTTCCTGGCTTCGGATGCTACGCCAATCGTTGAGCATACCAAGAATGTAGTGTATCTCAACGATGAAGAAATAGCTGTGGTAACTAAAACCGGGCAGCTAAGTATCAAGACCATTCAGAACAAGAACAAAACTCCTTATGTGCAGGAACTTGAGATGCAGCTTGAGATGCTGGAGAAGGGTGGTTTTGATCATTTCATGCTCAAGGAAATTTACGAGCAGCCGGATTCAGTGCGGGATAGCATGAGGGGCAGGCTGAACGTTCAGCGCGGCTTGGTGCAGCTTGGTGGTATAAAAGATTATCACAACAAGCTGGTGAATGCGAATCGCATCATTATGACTGCTTGCGGCACTTCCTGGCACGCAGCCCTGGTTGGTGAATATTTGCTTGAAGACCTTGCAAGAATTCCCGTTGAGGTTGACTATGCGTCCGAGTTTCGCTATCGCAATCCGATCATTCACGAAAACGATGTACTTATTGCAATCTCGCAGTCTGGCGAAACGGCTGATACGCTCGCGGCCATAGAGCTTGCAAAAGCAAAAGGCGCGACCATACTCGGCATCTGCAACGTGGTTGGTTCTTCCATTGCAAGAACTACACATGCAGGCATATATACGCATGCCGGCCCGGAAATAGGTGTTGCATCAACGAAAGCTTTCACCGCCCAGGTGACTGTGCTTGCGCTGCTTGCTTTATCGCTGGCTTATGAAAACGGAACGATCTCTGAATCGCGCTACATGCAACTTATCAATGAACTCGACTCGATCCCGAACAAAATAAAACGCGTGCTTGAAAACAATCAGCACATCAAGGAGATAGCACACATTTTTTCTGAAGCCACAAACTTCCTTTATCTCGGCAGGGGATATAATTTCCCGGTTGCCCTGGAAGGTGCGCTTAAGCTGAAAGAAATCTCTTACATCCACGCTGAGGGTTATCCCGCTGCGGAAATGAAGCATGGTCCGATTGCGCTTATTGATGAAGCGATGCCGGTTGTTTTCCTCGCAACCAATATCAGTGCGTACGACAAGATTCTCAGCAACATCCAGGAAGTGAAGGCGCGGAAAGGGCGTGTTATCGCTATCGTTTCAGAAGGAGATGAAGTGATAAAAAACATAGCAGAGTTTGTAATCGAAATTCCGGAGACAGAAGAACCACTCACGCCTATTCTTTCAGCTATTCCATTACAGTTACTTGCCTATCACATTGCGGTGCTTCGCGGGTGCAATGTTGACCAACCCAGAAATCTCGCCAAGTCGGTTACCGTTGAGTAACCGGTTTCGGGGTTTCCTTTTTGCTTACTAAATACACACCAGAAAAAATCAGCGCAGATGCTATTAATTTGAATGCATTAAGCTCTTCCTTCCCGAATGAAAGCGCGATGAAAGCGGCTATCAAAGGTTGCAGGTAAATATAAATTCCGACCAGCGAGGGATTGGCTTTAGTCAGTGCGATAACATTGAGCAAATAAGTGAGGAAAGTTGCACCAATCACCACATAAGCCACGCTCATCCATACTTCACCGGAAAGTGAACTCCATTCCACAGAGGTGAATTGGCTCCATCCTGCCGGGGCAACGAATAGAATTCCGAAAGTGAACGCCCATTTCACAACTGTTAAAGGATGATATTTAGTCATCAGCGGTTTCACTATCGTTAGATAAATGGCATAGGATGTGGCGTTGATCAGCACGAAAATATCACCAAGATAACCCTGTGAACTTACGTCCGCATGTTTCCCGTAAAGGATAATTACGATCGCTCCGGATGCTCCGCAAAGAATGCCGAGAATTTTGGTTGCAGTCAGCCGCTCAATTTTACTAAGCGAGGAGATCAGCAAAACGGTTATAGGTGTGGTGATCATCATTAATGATGCATTGATCGGGGTAGTGATGGAAAGCCCTTTGAAGAACATCAGTTGATTTAAAGCCACCCCGAAAATGCCACACAGGAATAATCGGGGCAAATCTTTTTTTGCAACCTTTTCCTTGATAAAAAGAAAATGTACTATAGTGAAAAAAACAACCGCACAAACTACCCGCAGCAGGATAAATCCAAAAGGCGGAACAGGCTCCGGCATGGATATTTTCGCAATGGTATAATTGGCGCCATATAGGAGATTTGCGCCAAGAAGCGCAAAATGCGTACGTGAAGCCTGTGACATCGGGAGCAAAAGTAAGTGTACCCGGGCTACCTCGTTCAGTTAAGGAAGAATGCTAAAAATCAAAGCCGGTTGAGAAATGAATCACCGGGCGGTTGCTGGTAACTCCGCTATCATTTCCCCATGCAAAATCAACGCGCCAGTAAT
>CAYOYI010000121.1:0-10432 GCA_964408105.1 uncultured Chitinophagaceae bacterium
ATAGAGCCTGATATAACGAAATGGCCTATCTACCAACTCAGCGCCTCACGTTATGAATTTATCGAAGAGGTGAAAAATGCGAGCCTAAGCAAGTGCCTTGCAAAGTTCAATGGAAAAAATCGGCTAACCGATGAACTTGCCCGCACCGTTTATCAGGAACGCATTCGCATCGCGCAAAATCCCTGGAAGGCCGATCCTGAAGATGAGCGTGAGTTCTGGAGTGATATCCGAAGAAGCCTCATCAAGGTTTCGAGAAATGGTGAAAAAGAACCGGAAGACGCTGCCGCTTTAACCAAAACCATTATCTCCAGATATACGAACGAAGTAGCCGGGAACTTTGATCCTTCTGTGTATGAGTTTGCAAGAATCGCGGTTCCCTTCGGTATCTCGAGGCTTTTGAATTCCACTATCGGCAAGAACTTCAAGCAAAGACTCAGGCAGCAATTCAGCATTCACGACCGTGTAGTGCTTCAGGGCGATCTTGAATCCATCCGCGAATTGGCTAAGAAACATACTATCGTTATAGTCCCAACGCATATCAGCAATATTGATTCCATCGTCATCGGCTGGGCGATACAGGAACTGGGGTTGCCTGCATTTATCTATGGTGCGGGGCTGAATCTTTTCGGCATCAACCTCCTTGCATATTTCATGAACAGGCTGGGCGCTTATAAAGTGGACAGGCGCAAAAAGAATATTATCTATCTCGAAACATTGAAAACTTATTCTGCTCTTGCATTGCATCGGGACTGCCACAGTTTGTTTTTCCCCGGAGGAACACGGTCGCGTTCCGGTGCGATAGAAAACCGTTTGAAGCTTGGACTTCTTGGCACAACCATGGATGCCCAATACATGAACTACCTGAAATATGGAGACAATGCGAAAAAGATAATCGTGGTGCCTGTAATCATGAATTACCACTTCGTGCTTGAAGCTCCGAATCTCATAGAAGAGCATCTTAAGAGAACAGGAAAGGAGTTTTATCTTATGGAAAAGCCGGACTCTCTTTCCACTTCCATGCGCATTGTTAGGTTTTTGTTCAAGTTTCTCACCGCAAGCTCAAAGATGTATTTATCCTTCGCCCCTTGTATGGATCTTTTCGGAAATCGCGTTGACCGTGATGGCATCAGCTATGATGCGCGGGGAAATCCCGTTGACGTGAAAAATTATTTTATTTCAAATGGTGAGCTGGTGAATGACAATCAACGAAACGAGGAATACGTGAAGATGCTTGGCGATGTTATCGTTGACCGCTACTACCGCTACAGCATCTCGATGACCAGCCATCTTGTTGCATTTGTGGCATTCGAGATGATAAAAAAGAATTTCAAACGGCTCGACATTTTCGGTTTGCTGCGGTTACCACCTGAAGACACCGTGTTGCCCTGGCAGGATTTTATGAATTCAGTTGCGCGTGTGATGGAAAGGTTAAAAGAGCTGGAAAAAAACAACCGCATCAAGCTCTCCGAAACGATGCACCAGGATCTCGACTTTATCGTGAAGCGGGGCTTGCAGCAGGTGGGGCTTTATCACGACCGCAGGCCGCTCGCCAAAAAACAAAATGGCGACATCATGAGCCCCGACCTCAAGCTGCTTTATTTCTATCACAACCGGCTTGTCGGCTATAACCTCGAACAACATGTCTGACGGCACACTGCAGAAAACCATCGGTGTTATCGGTGCGGGCAACTTCGGCATTGCGCTCGCCAACCTCGTTGCCGAAAATCACAAAGTACTACTATATGCGCGAAGGCCGGAAGTAGTGGAGCAAATCATCGCCACCCGCGAATGTGCCGGACAAAAAGTGAATCAATCCATCCGGGCGACAAATGACTTGCAGGAAGTTGCCGATCAATGCACCCTCATCTTCCCCACCATTCCTTCCGCCTACTTCAGCGACATGATAAAGATGATCTCCCCGTATCTCAATCCCGAACATATCCTCATTCACGGCACAAAAGGCTTCAACGTAAAGCTGAAAGAAGGCGAAAGCCTTGAAACCATGAAGTCGCTCTCCCGCGACCGCATACAAACCATGAGCGAACTTATCCGCGAGGAAACTTCGGTGGTAAGAGTGGGCTGCATTTCAGGGCCAAACCTTGCCACAGAACTTGCCCAGCACCTTCCCGCAGGCACCGTCATTGCCAGCCACTTCGATGAAGTGATTGACCTCGGCATGAAAACGCTTCGCAGCGACCGCCTGCAGGTGTTCGGAAGCCATGACCTCATCGGGGTTGAACTGGCGGGCGTGCTGAAAAACATCATCGCCATCGGCTCGGGCGCTGTATCCGGAATGGAGCTTGGCGAAAACGCCCGCGCACTGTTCATCACCCGCAGCCTCAGCGAGATCACGCGCCTCGGCACCGCCCTTGGCGGTGATGTGAAAGCGTTCCTCGGCCTTGCCGGCATCGGTGACATCATCGCCACAGCATCCAGCCGCTTCAGCCGCAACTACACCGTGGGG
Source organism: uncultured Chitinophagaceae bacterium (assembly GCA_964408105.1). Taxonomy (GTDB): domain Bacteria; phylum Bacteroidota; class Bacteroidia; order Chitinophagales; family CAIOSU01; genus BPHB01. The sequence continues at coordinate 2,465 of CAYOYI010000121.1, forward strand.
TTGCGTCTGGCCGCTGGAGAAACCCTGCAACACATCATCGAAACCTCCGATGAGGTGGCCGAAGGCATCAACACCGTGCGCGTCACCAAGCTGCTTGCCGACCACTACAAGGTGCGCGCCCCCATCCTTAACGGCATCTACCGCGTGCTCTTCCACGGCATGAAAACCCTCGATGCCGTTGACTTCCTGATGAAATACCAATATGAAGGTGATGTGGATTTTTTGTGAGTGCGGTGGGCGCGTACGAATCTCGTTTCCTTAGTGGCTCTGTTGGGTAGCGTTTTCTGCAGGAGTGCATCGCGGTCTTGTTGCAAAATGCAGTTAATTTTTGCTTATCTTATTACGATATGTTCGGAGCAGGCGGTACTATACAATACATGATAGTGGTAGCGCTTCAGGGAACCGATTAATTACAAAGATGCAAGTGCATCTGCCAGTCTTATAATTCCTTATCCAATAAGTCATTTAACCTATCAAATAGGTGCTTTAACCTATCATATTCATAGTATAAATAACACAATAGATTATTATCACTATTATTTAGAAAAGAATAACTATGTAATCAATTACTATCTCTGTAATTTAGATTTTTATGCTTATTAGCTCAATGGTTATATCAATCTATAATTATAATCACTATTTTCTATCAATAGTATTAGCATACTGAACTAAAACATAATCATTATTACTGAAAATTTAGTAATTTTCATTGAATTATTAATCATCTTTTAAAGCGTTATCAGCATAGTACATAGATATTTTAGCAAAGCATAAATGGTATTCGCAAGATGCCTAAGAAGATAACAAGAAGGGGAGGTAGCCGCTTTAGGAGGAAAATTTTCATACATCCATCCGTTATGAGAACAGGACGACTTAAATCACCGCTGCCGAAGCTGGCAGCGCACGCGCGCGCGATCATGAAATCGCAGCATATTAATGTGAACGGCCTTGCCAAAATGATGAACGTGAGGCAGCCCACGGCTTCATACCTGCTCAAGCGCGATGACTGGTATGTGAGCGAGCTTGTGCTGGTGGGCGAGCTGCTGGGCACGAACCTTTTTGAATTTTACACGCCCCGGCTCCGCGAAGAGAACGCGCAAATGCGGCAGCGCATCAGCGAACTGGAAGATGAGATGAAGCTCATCAAACATGAGAACGCGCTGCTGAAGGATATTGTGGGCAGGAAGTAACGTGGGTATAGCTTCGGTGGTTAGTGATGAACACCAACCACAGAAAAAAATTGTTTTAAGTTTTCAACTTAAGCAAAGTTCAGCCCACGCATGAAGCGGATGCTTGCCCGATGATGCGCACAAGTAGATACTTGCGCGAGATATGGGGTATGCCCATTCTACCAACGTGTTATCCCTACGGGATAAAATCACTGAAATCGCTTGACGCCATTGTGAGAATTCGGGAGATACCCCTAACCCTGGCGCAAGCGTCTGCTTGTGACTTCATAATAAAAGTCAGTACTGCGCTCCTTCGTGCTTCGCTACCAAACAGAGCCAGAGAAGAAACGAGACGCGTACGCGCCACTCAAGCCATCTGCATTAATTGAACACCGCTATTGAAACGCCTTCGGTTTCGCTCTTCCAGTTGCGCACGAAAAGGTTGCGCCCGTTGAAGCGGCATTGAATGCTCTGCGGGGTGGCAGTGGGCAAATAAATGTCAGCGCCCTCGAGGAACGGGAACGAAGCGAAGAGTGCCGGGGGATCGAAGGTGATCTCGGTGGTGGCATCGCCATCATCATAAAGGAAGAAGGCGATGGTGTTGTCTTCAGGCGAGCAGAATTCGCGGGTGGAGAGTTCGCTGCCCTCAACATGCAGCGAGTCACGCCCGTTGATCACGGCCTGGTTTGAGGTGAAGAGCACGATCACCGCCTGGCCATCATCACGCGGCAGTGAATTCACCAGCAGGCCTGCGGTGCCCGTGGGTGGCGGCAGCGTGCGCAGGTAAACGTAAGGATTGTCGTGGAAAAAGCTTTCATAGTAATAATGCACGATGCGGTCGGCAGCATCATTGGGATTCACTTCAAACTCAAACATCTTTGAAGCCGAAACGGTGTGCGGCCCCCATTCGCCTTTTGCATTGATGGCGAGCGTGAAGTCAGGCGTGGCGGCTTTGCGCTCACCGCTGGCGGCATCCACTTCAAATACCTTCACCGCTGCGGCAGATTTGGGATCATTCTCCCCGAGGGAAATCACTTTTCCTTTGATGCTGACGCTTGTCTGCTGCGTGATCTGCTGCGTAGCGGGCGCTTTGTCATTATTGAAGAATTTGTATATCGCTTCGAATGTTTCCGCGCAGGTGGCAACTTCATAATGGTCTTTGCCGGAGAGCACGATGTTGGTAGCACCGGGAATATCGGCACCGGTGGTCACTTTATCATCAGTGGAATAAACATTGATGGTGGGGATGTCGGCATTGGGGCCTGCAGCGGTGCCCTTCGGTCCGCTGCCCACATGCGCATAATGAGCAACCTTATCAGCATGTGCCTGCACACTGAGGTAGGCGTAGCCGGTGGTGCCCCCGAGGGAATGGCCCACGAGATTCACCTTCGATGCGCCTGTTTTCTGCAGCACTTCATCAATGAAAGCATCAAGCCCGGCAGTATCGAGTATCTGCGATGTGAAGTAATTCAGCGAATTGTAATCAAATGCGAAAAGATGATCGGCAGGGAAATTATTTGAAGTGAAGCGCATGGCCATGTTTGCCCAGGTGTCGCCCGAGGCGAGCAGCCCGTGAACGAACACGACAGGAGTGGTTTCAGGTTTGTCCTGCACATCTTCTTCACAGGAAAACAAAAAGGCGCAAAGCGGCAGGAGGATCAAGTATTTTTTCATCCGGTTAAAATTTTGGATGAAGATAGAAAGAATAGAAACAAAACTCAGGTGCCGAAAATCTCTTTCAGCTTTTGTTCAAGCGCTTCTCCTCTGAGATTCCGGCCGATAATCTTGCCATCACGGTCAAGGAGGAAAGTTTGAGGAATGGATGAAACTTCGTAAAGCTTTGCCACAGGCTCCTGCCAGTACATCAGGCTGCTGCCGTGGTTTTTCCATTTGAGATTATCCTGCTGGATGGCATCAACCCAGCGCTGCATGTCTTTATCGAGCGAAACGCTGAACACGTCAAACCCTTTAGCCTTGTATTGATCATAAAGCCTGACCACGTTGGGGTTTTCGATGCGGCAGGGCCTGCACCATGAAGCCCAGAAATCAAGCAGCACCACTTTGCCGCGTGTTGATGAGAGTTTGAGTTTTTCTCCCTTGTGGCTTTTCAATTCAAAGTCAGGCGCAACGCTGCCTATAGCTAAACGGGTTGCGGATTCAACGCGAAGCTTCAGGTCTGTCACGTAGCCGGAGCCGGGAAGCTCTTTCTCTGCCTTAGCAATAAACTTTGTGAGATACTCAAGATTTTCCTCAGCATTGATCAGGCTTGCAGCAAACACGGCTGGCAGGCGGAACTTGGATGTATCGGCATAGGCGCGAATGTAATCCTGAGCTTCTTTATATTTTGTTTGTATCTGCTGCTGGGCATTCACCATCTGCTGCACATTTCCGGTGAACCTTGCCTGGTTCATCTGCTGGTCCAATTGATTGAGCGCTAATTGGTTTTCACCGGCTCTGACAATGAAATTGGCAAATGATTGTGTTTCTGGTGAGCCTTCCACTTTGAAATGGTAGATATCATTTGCATCCGCTTCGAAATTCACCTTTCCTCCATCGAGTATCAGCAGCCAGTTGACGTTTTGATTGAGGCGAAGAAGATAAATTCCTTTTTCCGGAAGTTTGCCCTTAACGGAAAATGAGCCATCAGGACCGGTTTGGAAAGTGGTGACTGATTGTTGTTGCTGCCCGATCAAATACTTGTCAAGAGCGATGGTGGTATTACCCGCATTGGTGATCTTGCCCTTGATGAGATACTCATCAGCAGCCACTGCCGTTTCTTTAGGAGTTGTGGCAGGATTGGATGCCGCTGTTGTGCCGCTGTTGTCCGCTGTTACCACGTTATCACCGCTTGAAGATTGAGAATTGTCGGCTGCGCAAGCCGTCAGCAATAACATGATCATTAAAGTGAGCAATTGATTCATGCCTGTTTCTTTTTGTTTAGTGTTTCCAATAATAATTTGCTGGTCAGTTTCGGATCGAGCTTGCCACCAGAAAGTTTCATCACTTCTCCCATGAAAAATCCGGTGAGGCCTTTTTTGCCATTAAAATATGCTTTCATTTTATCAGGATTAGATTCCAAAACTTCTTCGATGAATTGAATAATTTGTGAAACGTCTGATTCCTGTATTAGGTTCAGCCTGCGGGCGATTGATTCGGGTGATTCGTCATGGTTATGAGTCATTTCATCAAAAATCGCTGTTGCCCCTGCTGAATGGCTCACGGTGCCGCTGCTGATCAGCGTAATAAGTTCGGAAAGCCTTTCAACCTTTACAGGAAAATTCCGAATACCCGCTGAATGTTGATTCATATATGACTTCACGGTTCCAAGCATCCAGTTAGCTGAAACTTTTGCATCACCTGTGTTAGTTGCCAATCCTTCAAAATACATTGCGAATTCCTTTTCTTCCGTCAGGATGCGCGCCTCTCCGTCCGGCAATCCATATTGGTCTTTAAATCTTTTGAGCAACGATCCCGGCAGTTCCGGCATTTTACCCTTCACCTCTTTCACTAAAGCATCGGTTATTTTCACAGGGGGAAGGTCAGGCTCCGGAAAGTAGCGGTAATCGTCAGCCTCTTCTTTATAGCGCATGGCAAAAGTAGTATCTTTTTCAGCATCGTATCCGCGGGTGTGCTGGGTGATCTCATTCCCTGCTTCAAGTTCTTCAACCTGTCGCTGAATTTCCATTTCAATAGCTTTCTTAAGAAACCGCAGTGAGTTCAGGTTCTTCACCTCCACTTTGGTTCCTAGTTTTTTTTCTCCTTTCAACCGAACAGAAATGTTGGCATCGCACCTCATGCTTCCTTCTTCCATGTTCCCATCGCAAACATCAAGGTAACGGACAGTCTTTCTTAACTCATTCAGAAAATGCCATGCTTCATCTGAACTAAACAGGTCAGGCTCAGTCACGATCTCAAGCAGTGGAGTTCCAGCGCGATTCAAATCGATAAGCGAGTACCTGTCATCTATATCGTGAATGCTTTTTCCTGCATCTTCTTCGATATGGATACGGTTGAGCTGAACCCTTTTTGTATAGGCACCGGTATCAATTTCCACAAAGCCTCCCCGGCAAATGGGAGTTTGCAACTGCGAAATCTGATATCCTTTCGGAAGGTCTGGGTAGAAGTAATTCTCTCGAAATACATTGTTGATGCAATGGCGCCTTCACAAGCCAGCCCCAATGCAATTGCTTTTGAAACTGCCTTTTCATTGAGAAAAGGAAGTGTGCCGGGATGGGCGAGTGTCACGACATCAACATTGGTATTCGGTTCGCTGCCGAAGCTGTTGGGCGCGTTGCTGAACAGTTTGCTTTCGGTGAGAAGTCTTGCATGTACTTCCAAACCAATAACAGCTTCATATTTATCTGCAGCGCTCAATTTCTAAGGATTCTCTCAGGATTGAGAAGGGGTTTTCTCAACAACAGATGAAATTATTTCGCCTCCTTTAGTGATGGCTTTTTGAAGTCCATCGGCATTCTTCCCTCCTGCAGTTGCGAAGAAGGGCTGACCGCCACCTCCGCCTTGAATTTCCTTTGCGAGTTCGCGAATGATATTTCCTGCGTGGAGATTTTTTTCTTTCACCAATGAATCATCAATCATCACTGCCAGCAATGGCTTACCGTCTATTTGTGTTCCCAGAATCAGGAAAAGGTTTTTTATCTCATTCTTCAATTGGTAAGACAGATCTTTCAAGGCATCGGAGGAACGGAGGTCAACGATGCTGGCGATAAAGTTGATACCGTTCATTTTCTTCACGCTTTGCTTCAGTGACTCCTTGATGCTGCCGGAAATAACTACCTGCATTTTTTCGATCTCTTTTGAGAGATTCTGATTTTGCCTAACCAGATGCTCAACCCCGGAAACCACATCCGGGTTCTTCACGAGTGCTTCTATTTTTTTCAGGTCGGCAATTTTCTGATTAAAGAATTCCAATGCTTTTGGCCCGGTAAGCGCTTCGATGCGCCTTATGCCTGCCGCCACCGCACTTTCGGAAGTGATTTTGAAAACTCCGATTTGTCCGGTGGACTGAACGTGGGTTCCCCCGCACAGTTCAATAGAAGATCCGAATCTTATCACACGAACAGAGTCGCCATACTTCTCACCAAACAGCGCCATCGCACCCATCTTCTTCGCATCATCAAACGGGACATTTCGTTTTTCATCCAAGGCAATATTCTGCTGTATCCGTTCATTCACTAATGTTTCGATTTTCAGAAGCTCTTCATCCGTTACCTTTTGAAAATGGGAAAAATCAAACCGCAGATAATCAGGATGCACAAGAGAACCTCGTTGTTCAACGTGTTTTCCCAAAACGGTTCTGAGCGCTTCATGGAGCAGATGCGTTGCAGAGTGGTTGTAAACTGTGGTTAATCTTTTTCCGCGATCAACGACCGCATGGAATTCTTTGTCAGGATGGGATGGAAGATTTTCCGTGAAATGCAGGACGAGATCATTTTCCTTTTTCGTATCCAGAATCTCAACCTTGTCGACATTTGAATAAATATATCCCGTGTCTCCAACCTGTCCTCCGCTTTCGGCATAAAAAGGAGTTTTATCAAAAACTAATTGATAAAGCTCTTTGTCTTTTGTTTTGATCTTACGATAACGGATGATTTGCACTTGTGACTCCAATTCATCATACCCCGTAAAATCTGTTTTTGCGGAATCCGAGAGGGTTATCCAATCTCCGGTATCGCGAACTGCCGCCTTACGTGAGCGGTCTTTCTGTTCAAGCAAATGGCGATGAAAGCCATCCATGTCAACCGCAAAATGATGTTCACGTGCTATGAGCTGAGTCAGATCAACGGGGAATCCGTAAGTATCAAACAGTTCAAACGCGAGCGCTCCCGGAATTTCTTTTTTCGATTTTTCCTTTTCAATAAATGAAGACAACCGCACAATCCCTTTTTCCAACGTGCGCAGAAAGTTTTCTTCTTCTTCCTTTATCACTTTTGAAACCAGTGCCTGCTGAGATTTGAGTTCGCGAAATTGCTCCCCCATCGTTTCTGCCAGAACAGGTAACAGCTTGTAAATGAAAGATTCCTTTTGCTCAAGATAGCTATAACCATAGCGCACTGCCCTACGGAGAATTCTTCTCACCACATATCCGGCACCATCTCTGTCGGGAAGTTGTCCGTCTGCTATGGTGAAAGCAACCGCCCGAATGTGATCTGCTATCACGCGCATCGCGACATCGGTCCTTGGAATTTGCCCATACGGTAAACCTGTAAGGCCTGATATAGCTCGTATTATCGGTTGAAATACGTCAGTATCGTAATTGGATTTTTGTTTCTGCAACACCATACACAGCCGCTCGAACCCCATTCCTGTGTCCACGTGTTTCGCAGGCAATTCTTCCAGGCTTCCATCTGCTTTGCGATTGTATTGGATAAATACAAGGTTCCAGATCTCAATTACATGTGGATGTCCTTCATTAACCAACTCTGCGCCAGATTCTTTTTTTCTTTCTTCCTCATCACGAATGTCAACATGAATTTCAGAGCAAGGCCCGCATGGGCCGGTATCACCCATTTCCCAGAAATTATCTTTTTTCGAGAACCGGAGTATCCTGTCCTTGGGTAAATGTTTTGACCAAAATTTTTCCGCTTCTTTATCTGCTCCGAGATTTTCTTCTGGGCTGCCTTCAAAAACAGTAACATATAATCTGTCCTTATCAATCTTGTAAATGCTTGTCAGCAGTTCCCAGGCCCAGTCAATAGCTTCTTTCTTGAAATAATCTCCGAATGACCAGTTCCCCAGCATCTCGAACATCGTGTGGTGATAAGTATCAATTCCAACCTCT
>CAYOYI010000122.1:0-10392 GCA_964408105.1 uncultured Chitinophagaceae bacterium
CGGTCGGATTCGGATATGTACACGTTGGGGTATCGGTTTCGGCCGTGGCGGGATGCTAAGGCGATCGCGGATGGGCCGGCGATTTTGAAATATATTCGGGAGACGGCGGCGGAGTACGATCTTGAGAAAGTGATTCGTTACGGTCACCGAGTGCGGCGGGCGGAATGGAATTCTGAAGACGCAAAGTGGACTGTCGACGTGGAAACGCGACCGGTAGGGAGTGTGCCCTTGCGAAAAGAAGACCTCCCGCAAAGCCGCAAAGCCGCAAAGGTGGAGGTTGTTCGGTTTACGTGCAATTTCCTTTACCTCTGCACGGGCTATTACGATTACGAATCGGGCTACACGCCCGACGAGTGGTCCGGTTTCGAAAACTACAAAGGCACCGTTGTGCATCCGCAAAAGTGGCCTGACGATCTTGATTACAAGGGGAAGAGAGTTCTCGTCATCGGCAGCGGGGCGACGGCTGTTACGCTTGTTCCGGCGATGGCCGCAACGGCGGGGCACGTCACGATGCTGCAGCGGTCGCCGTCGTATATCGTCTCGCTGCCCGCTCGTGATCGCATTGCAAATTTCCTTCGCGTCGTGCTGCCTGAGAAGGCCGCCTATGCAATATCACGTTGGAAGAATATTCTCTGGGCCTCATTTTTCTACAAACTTTCGCGTTCGCGGCCGGCGATCATGAAAAGGATTGTCGAGAAGGGAGTAACGAAAGAGATCGGTGCCGAACTTACCGAAACGCACTTCAAGCCGAAATACGATCCGTGGGATCAAAGGATGTGCATCGTGCCTGATTCCGATATGTTTATCGCCATCAGACAAGGCAAAGTTGAGATGGTCACCGATACGATTGATCGGTTTACTGAAACAGGTATCTTGTTAAATTCCGGTAAAGGACTGGAAGCAGAAATCATTGTGACTGCCACCGGATTGAATATGAAACTTATGGGAGGAATGAGCATCCATGTTAACGATAAAACTGTTGACCTCAGTAAAGTTCATTGCTACCGGGGGGTGTTGTTCAGCGACATCCCAAATTTTGCGGTCGCCATTGGATATACCAATGCAACATGGACGTTAAAATGCGATCTGAACTGCCGGTTCGTCACGAAACTGCTGAACTACATGAACAGGAATAACTATGAAGTTTGCACGCCTCGCTTTGATAACGCCATGGCCTCAGAACCGGTAATTGATCTTACTTCAGGATACGTAACCCGGTCATTGGACAAACTGCCCAAACAGGGCTCCAACCATCCCTGGAAAGTATATCAGAACTATGTGCGTGATTTGCTATCGCTCAGATTCGGAAGTGTGAACGACAAGTATTTGGAATACCTGTAGCTGTCCAAAATTGTTTTTCAAGTGCAGTTATATAAGGCTAATGTCACTTTTTTGTCAGGGAAATTAAAAGTAGCGGGCTGGCTATACACGCCAGGTGTTCCTCGGTCAGCTTTTCACGCCATCGTCACGGATCCGGGCTTCTCTGGCACCAAAGGAGAAGTCAACGAAATGTTTACGACTCATTGGAACAAGTTGGTGAGGCAAAAAAGTAAACGAATAATTTCCGCAGAGGAGAACGGTTCCCGGTTTCTTTTTGAATTCTGTCGAACAAGAAAAGAGTTAGCTCAATTTCACCAAGCGCTTTCTTAATATAAACTTCTCTGCTTGGAGTTCAACTGAGTAAAAGCCTTGTGAGATAAACTCCATGAAAATAATTGCAGGTTTTTGATTTGCTTGCGACCGCAGCAACTCTTTCCCGGCAATGTCTCTAATGATAATAACAGCGTCTCCGTGCAGATTGTGCGATACTACAATATAGTCAACAGCAGGGTTGGGGTAAACAAGAAACCGGTAATCCTCCTCAACCTGCTCTACACCCGTGCATTGCTCAATGAAAACGCTGTCAACTGCTGTTGCGGTGCAGTTATTCTGGCTTGTATAACTGTAAGTAATAGCATGTGTTCCGGTTCCGCTCACGGAAGGATTCAGTACGTTGTTGTTTACACCTGCCCCGTTGAAAGCTCCGCCTGCCGGACTACCTCCGCTTAATTCTACCGGGGAGCTTGAACTGCAAAGCGTGTCTGTGTTTAGCAAAAGAGAAACCACCGGCAGATTATGTACAGTGAGATTGAGTGTCACCGTGCTGTCACACCCCTCGAACGAAATCAGGGTATCAACATAGGCACCATTGGTTGTTAAATCACTTCCGTTAAAGTTGTAAGTTTCACCGGCACAAATTTCATCATCCACCGTAGCGGTCAACGGAAGTTTTGAGCTGAGAAATAAAGTAATAATGCTGTCGCACCCTGCTGCATTCATAAGCGTGTCATAATAAGTGCCGATAGATGTGAGATGCTGATTGTTAAAGAAAAAAGTTGAGCCGAAACAAATAGATTGGTAAATGGAATTCGATGAAGGAAGGTTGACGACAACTTGTTGGCTTGCAGTTGCAGTGCAACTGACGTTAGCCGCAGTCACAGAATAACTTCCGGTTGCAGTTGCCACTATAGTGCTGGAAGTTGAGCCTGTTGACCACAAATATGAAGTTCCTCCTGACGCAGTAAGCATCACGTTTCCGCCTGTGCAGAAGGTGGTTGAACCATTCGTTGAAATCGTAACGGTCGGATTACTCGTTACCGTTACACTTTGCGATGTTGTTGCAGAGCAGCTATTCGCATTGGTTACGGTAACCGAGTAATTTCCCGATGCTGTAACATTGATGGAATTGGTTGTCGCACCGGTTGACCATACGTATCCGGTTCCGCCAGAGGCAATCAACATTACATTTCCGCCCTGGCAAAAAGTGGTTGCTCCGCCTGGTGTTATTACAGCCGTTGGAGTTGAATTCACCGTTACAGTCACAGGAGTGGAAACAGCCGTGCAGCCATTTGAATTAGTAACCGTTAGCGAGTATGAACCCGTAGCAGAAACATTGATGCTTTGCGCTGTTGCATTGTTGCTCCAGAGATAAGTGTTACCCGGCAACGCGCTCAGCGATACACTTCCTCCCTGGCAAAAAGTTGTAGGTCCGCTTGCATTCACAGTTGCGGAAGGAAGCGAAAAAATGGTGATGGCAAGCGCATTGCTGGTATCATTGAGCGGAAACACGCACGCCTGATTGGAAGTCATAATACAAGTTACAATGTCATTGTTGGAAAGAGAAGAAGATGAATAGGCAGAAGCGTTCGTTCCCACATTGGTTCCGTTGACACGCCATTGGTAAACAGGCAGGGAACCACCGTTTATAGCGGTTGCCGTGAATGTAATATTGTTATTCGGGCAAACGGATGTGCCGGGATTAGCGCTGATCGTTACGGTGGGTGAACCTGAACCCGCAACAGTAACTGTAATTGAGTTGGAAATGGAGGAGCAATTACCTGAGTTGGTAACGACTACGTCATACAAACCGCTCTGTGTTGCGGTGTAAGAACCGGCCACCGCTCCGGAAATATTCAATCCGTCTTTTCTCCATTGATAAGAAAATCCGCTGCCTGTATTGGCGTTCAAAATCACACTGTCGCCCGGGCAAAATGTGGTGGATCCACCGGTAGTAATGCTTGCGGTGGGACCAGAGGAACAAGGGTCAACTGTTACAACTACTTTATAATCGGGCCCCCAAACTCCGTCCAATCCTTTCATTCGCACCGCGAGAATATGAAGCCCCGTAGCAAGCGCACCAGTGGCAGCGGAGGTAATTGATGTTTCAATTGCATCGTTAAAGTTTCCGTCAAAAGCTGCCATGGGGTTTGCATTGCCTTCCCCCGGATCAGCATCGAAATAATATTCCGCCTGAGTGATTTTAATGTTCGCAGTGAACAGCGTATCCTTATTTATGATTGTTTGAAAAAGCGGACCCCATGTTCCGTCAATCCCCCGCATTCTCACGCCAAACGTATGCAATCCTAATGCAGGCGCATTGATACCCGATTTGAATGCCGTTTCAATCGCAGCGTCAAAAATTCCGTCAAAGGCAAGTAACGGAATATTGTTCCCTTCTCCGTTGTCTATGTCTATATAATATTCCGCTTGTGTTAACTTAAAATCAGCTGTGAACAGCGTATCTGTATTGATGATAGTTTGAAAAACGGGCCCCCACGTTCCGTCAACCCCCAGCATTCTTACGCCAACCGTATGCAATCCTGACGCAGGCGCATCGATACCTGATTTGAATGCCGTTTCAATCGCAGCGTTAAAATTTCCATCAAATGCAAGCAGTGGAATATTACTTCCTTCTCCATTGTCCGTGTCTATATAATATTCTGCCAGCGAGATTTTAAAATCCGCTGAGGTAAGAGAGTCCGCATTCACCATCAATTTAAACACCACACCCCAACTACCGTTATTTCCTTTGAAACGAAGGTTCATCAAATTCAAACCGGATTGAGGAACCGCAACGCCTGATGCAAACACCTCCTCAATTGCATCACTGAAATTCCCATCGCTTGCAGCAATCGCGATTCCATTTCCAGCCCCCGGGTCGGTGGCTCCCCAGAAATATTCCGCTGCCGTAATTTTCTGGCTGTAGAATTGCGCTTGTGCAGAAGAGAAAACAACAACGAAAAGCAGAAGAGAAGATAAAATTCTCATGCAAACGGGTTTAGAAGTTGAATAATAAAACCCGGCTTATCGGTCGTGTCCTGTTGCGGTTACGTTCAAGGTGCTTCCCTGCAACACCCGCCTTGGAGCCAGCACTAAATGCACTTTTGCGCTTCCGGCTGTTCCGGCAACCTGATAGTTTTGAGCGATATTAAATGACCCACCACATGCGCCCCAGTCATTACGCGTTAAATCGAGGTCTGTGAAAATGGGGTCAGGATGACCTAAATTCTGATTGGTCGCAATACACCCGCCCGAAAATGTAACGTTCATTGAGGTGTTAGAGGGATCGGTTGCTGTGCCTGCGTTAAAATTATTTCCCCCTGAAACATTATTGTAGCTGAATTGGGGGGTTCCGCTTACGTTGAAACCGTTACGAGTTGTGGCATTTCCCGAATAATGGACAAGATTGTTCAATACCAAACAGCGGTTGTCCAAAGTTGTTCCTCTGATGCCTACAAACACCACATTCGCTGTGGCTAAAGCTCCTGTTACAGCTAAAGAAACAGTGTTGTTTAGAAATGTATTGATTTCATGACTGTTTGTGCCTGCTTTCTTGGCAAGTGTTACCATGTTATACGTAACGGATGAATTGCCCGAATAAGTTGTATTACTCTGTGTGATTGTGTTATTCGCTATGAAGTAAAAATAGGAAGTAGTGCTCCAGGACAGCCCGAGCATACTGCTTGTAGAGAAATTTCCGGTTACGGAGATATCGTTGCCAACGATGAAAAAAGTGTCACTTGTTGAAACTGCATCATTGTTAAAATTCAGTCCTAAAGTTGGAGAGCTGATGGTATTACCAAGAATATTTCCTTTGCATACTTCAACCGCATAAAGAGCGGTGGTGCTGGAGTTTATCGTGCTGCCGGCAATATTTACCCGAAAGTTTTGTCCGAAACGTATGTAGCCGTTTTGTAAAGCCGAATTTACAATGTCAACAGTTACCTGATTAACAGAGTTGCTGCCTGGCGCAATATTTCCGCTGGTAATGTTGAGACCGTCAATTACAATTGCAGCACCAGCAGGCAAGGATGTCGAAATGTCAATATTGCCTTGCAGAAAAAATCTTGAGCCATTTTGGGCCGAAAGCAATTGTATACTCTTATCAAGTGTGAGATTCTCGATATATGGCGCACTACCAGCTTTTGGAAGAATTAAAATTCTGTCTTCCGAAGATGCAGCGGTTAAAGCATCGTTAATTGTACTGTATGCCCCTGCACCGCCAAATTCCTTAACATACAAATCAGTGGCGGAAACTAATATGGCGCAGGCGATGAATAATAAAACAAAAGGAGATCTCATGATTATTGAATTGTTCGTGATTAATTGGCGTTTGCCGTTGCATTACCGCAGCAGCTTTCAAGGCGTGAAATTGATTTCTAACTTTGTTGCATCAAAATCAATTTCAGGTAGTAATTAAGTTTTCTGAAAAGGATGGAATTTCGGATTTTCCCAATGAAAACAAGCGAGGAACCAAGTAGGTTGCCCTAAATTTCTGACATGCAGAAAAACACATCCGTAGCTCACCTGATAGCGCACATGACGCACTCTGAAAAGCGGCACTTTATGCTACGGAACCAACATGCGCATCGCAACAAGAATTACCTGCAACTATTTAAACTGCTTCAAAAAAATCCCGATGTGGGCATTGCCGAAGTCAAAAGGAAGTTGAAGAAGCCCGTGATCAATTTTTCGCAGGATAAAGCTTATTTGCAGTGGCAGTTATTACGGGCACTGCGGCAATTTCATGAAGATCATTCTTACACGATTCAACTTCAAAACACGCTGAGCGAAATTGAAGTGCTTTTCAACAAGCGGTTATTTGATTTGTGCGGCAAACTTATCACGCAGTATAAACCGGTAGCGCGGGTAGGAGAATATTTCACCCATCTCGTTCAATTTATCGAATGGGAGCACCGATGCAAGGCGGCAACACTCGACACAAAGTATTTCAACTCAACTTACAAATCAGTATTTCGAGAAGAGCAGTTGGCGGTTAAAAAAGAGCAAGAGTTAATGGAGATAAGAATGGAAAAAATGTTTCTATTAACGTTCCTGGTTCCCATGGGTTATTTGCACAACAAGGACGTTTCAGCTTTCCGGCTTGCCGTGAAGAAAAGTGAAAAGAGAAAGATCCCGACATTGCTTTCCACGCGCAGCAAACTACAGCAACTGGAACTGCTGTTCTTCGGATACCAGTATTTGTTTGAGCTTCCCCGCGCGATGAAATGCTGCAGAGAGGCGGTGGAATTATTTCGGGCTCACCCGCAAGTCATTCGCTACCATCTCGGGGCCTATTGCGCATTCATGGCAAACTATGCCTCCTTGTGCATCCAGTTGAAAAAATATGATGAAGCGATAACAGCGGTGGAGTTATATGAAAAAACAACCACGCTGAAGGGGATAAAAGTGCCCATTCATCTGCTGGTGGAAATTAAAATCAACAGCACGCTCTATAAACTGATGATTCACGCTGCTAAAAAAGAAATCAAAAAAGGACTCGCAGTGGTGGAAGCAGCTGGGCAGCATTTTATTCCGGTGTCAAAACACAAGAAGAAAGACGGACTGGTAGTGTATTTCTTCTATGCCGCCCAATTTTACCTCTTCGATAAACAGCCCGAATTAAGCTTGGAAAACCTGAACATTCTCTTTACTGAGTTTAAGGAAATAGACCGCACTGATTATTTCATCTGCTCGCATTTTGTGCAGCTTCTTGCGCCTTATGATTTGAGGCATTGGAGAATTATCCCGCATAAAATACAATCGCTGAAGAGATACCTGCGCACCAGAAAGATCCGGCTTCATTCGCAACTGCTGATTTTGAAGTGCTTTGAAGCAATTGAACGAGCCCAGCCTGCTCAGCACATGCGCCTATTTGAGAACCTTCACTCAGAATTGAATAAATCCGGAATTGGCAATCCGGATGAACGATATTTCATTGAGACTTTGATGATCCGGGAGTGGCTGGAAAACCACAAATGAGCAGGCATCATTGATTATCACCAATAAAAAGTATTTTCATAATAGAATGAAAACTTACCCTATCACCACCGATTATCTTAAAGTTGATGAGCTACGTTCTGTACTGAATGAAACCTTTCATTTGGAATTAGCTGATGAAGCCCGAAAGAAAATGCAAATCTGCCGTGCTTATCTTGAAAAGAAAATGGCTGAACCCGGTAAGCGGTACTATGGAATCAATACAGGTTTTGGTTCCCTTTGCGATGTTGAAATTCCTGATGCTCAATTAGAGCAACTGCAGGAGAATCTGCTCATGTCTCACGCCTGTGGCATGGGGACTGAGGTGATGCCTGAAGTTGTGAAGATTATGATGATCCTGAAGATGAAAGGGCTTGCATTAGGAAATTCCGGTGTAAGGCCGGAGGTTGTTGAGAAACTGATCGAGCTTTTTAATCACCGGATTTTCCCTGTCGTGTGGGATACCGGTTCGCTTGGAGCATCAGGTGATTTGGCTCCGCTTGCTCATTTGTCATTACCGCTGATTGGAATGGGAAGTGTGCGCCTCAAGAGTGAAGTGATTAAAGCAGATGAAGCTCTAAAAAAGACGAAAGTAAAATCGCTGAAGCTGAAAGCAAAAGAAGGGCTTGCGCTCATCAACGGAACACAATTTATGAGCGCCTGGGGATGCTGGTCAATCCTTGAATCAAAACGTGTCGTGAAATTAGCAGACCTGACGGCTGCCATTTCCATTGACGCTTTTAATTGCCAGGGCGAGCCGTTTCATGAAGCGATACAAAAAGTACGACCGCATAAGGGGCAGATTGATTCGGCAAAAAATGTTCTGAAGTTTTTGAAGGGAAGCGAAATTTCAAAACAATCGAAATTCAATATCCAGGACCCATATTCATTCCGATGTGTGCCGCAGGTTCACGGTGCCGTTAGGGGTGTGATTGAACATGTTGAACAGGTTTTTGAAACAGAGATTAATTCTGTTACCGACAACCCGCTTATCTTTCCCGAGGAAGATAAAATCCTTTCCGGAGGAAATTTTCATGGCGAACCGTTGGCTCTGGCAATTGACTATCTGGGAATGGGGATGTCAGAACTGGCAAGTATTTCAGAAAGAAGAACTTTTCAGCTTGTTTCCGGCAAGAGAGAATTGCCACCATTTCTGATTGAAAATTCAGGACTGAATTCCGGTTTGATGATTCCGCAGTACACGGCTGCAGCTATTGTCAGCATGAACAAGCAACTCGCGACTCCGGCTTCTGTTGATACTATCACTTCTTCGGATGGGCAGGAAGACCATGTAAGCATGGGTGCAAATGCAGCAGTGAAATGTTATAAGATCGTTTATAATATCGAGAAGGTACTAGCAATAGAATTTTTAACGGGAATGCAGGCGCTTGACCTGCGCAAGCCTTTGAAAAGCTCTCCGCTAATAGAAAAGATAAAATCTAAATACCGGGAAATCGTTCCGTTTTACGAAAAGGACCGTTATCTATACGATGACATACAGGTAACCGTAGATTTTATGCGGGGATTAGAAATCTGAGTACCGGGTATTCAGCATGCTCGTTTCCGTAGGCTGAGCTTCCTGCTTGCGCTTGATATTTTCAAAGTTGAACAGCAGCGAGAACCGCATGGTATTATCCAACGGCTGACGCTGAGAAGAAGTAGGAATCAAGTATGAGAAGTCAATACCGAATACGCTAAATCTCAAGCCAAGGCCTGCCGTGAAGAAGTTCCTGTTACCCTTATTCTCATCTTCATGGAAGTAGCCAAACCGCACAGCAAACATTTGGTTGTACCAATATTCAGCGCCAACGGACCACATCACCTCCCGGAATTCTTCAGCAGAGCCGCCTGGAGCATCGCCCCATGAGGTGAAGAATGCAGAAGCAACCGATACCTGCCGATAATCAAGAATACTGTCACCATCTTCATCTTTCGTGGAAGGCGTGGGTACCAGTAATTTATTGACATCTGCCGCAATATTGATCTGGTTGTGATCATCAATATTGAATTCATATCGGAAACCCAATCCGAAGTTCATCGGTATGAAATCCTTTTCTGAAGAATTAGTATAGGTGATCTTGCCTCCGATGTTTGTGAATGTCAAGCCAAGAGCGAGGTTGGTATTAAAACGCTTCCCCACCTTGAAATCCTGGTTATATGCAAATCCTACATCTGCAGCTCCGGTCATGCCTGGCTGAACCACATAACCATCAACAACCTGGTCAGAAGCGAGATTAGAGTAAATAAACCGCAAACCGAGAGAAGCTGCAAACCCCCCACCTTTTTTAATCTTTGCCAGTTGTCTTGCATAAGCCGCTTCAACAGTAAATTCATGTGGTGTAAACTCCCCCTGGTTGTCTCCATTGATATTGGTAAACTGAATTTCCCCCAATGAAAAATACCTCATCGAAAGACCTACCGCTTGCAGTGCATCGGGCTTAAAATAACCTGTTACTTGTCCGAGGTAAATGTCATTTACAAGCGCCCTAAGCCAGGGCACGAAGTTGATTGAGAATCCTAAAGGCTTTTTTGCAAAAGCCAACTTAGCCTGATTGTGGAACATGGCATTTGCATCTGCAGAGGTTGCTAAACCAACATCACCCATACCCCCTGAACGGGCATCCGGGTTGATTCTTAAGAACGGAACAGCAGTGGTGACTGGATACTCATTATCAAGACCACCGCCACCTGCCTGAGAAAATCCTTCAGAACATATAGCGGTCAGCAAGGCTACAGCGACAATGGACACAATCCGGCTAGTTTTCATAAAAAAGTATTTCAAATTTATCTTAAAATCACAAGCTTTTCAAATTC
>CAYOYI010000123.1:0-10392 GCA_964408105.1 uncultured Chitinophagaceae bacterium
GGTACGATTAGTTGGAGTGAGGTTCAGTCATCTCATTGGAGGCGGTCACCAGATCAATCTATTTGAAGACAACATGGAATTACTTCATCTCTATCAGGCAATGGATAAGATCCGAAACCGCCACGGACAGGATGCTGTGAAACGTGCTGTAGCTATGGGTTCAAAAGGGATTGGAAGAATGAATCCTTTTAACGGGATGCCTCCGGTGATTCCTGCGCATCGCAGAGCGTGAGCTATATAGAAGTAAGATGAAAGAGAAAAGATGATAGAAATATTTTTTCATAATAAAACGTAAGTCATGCAGAACTTTAGAAACCTTAAAGTTTGGCAACAAGGGATCGAGATTGTTGCCAAGTCCTACCAGTTGGCAAAGCAATTACCCACTGAAGAAAAATACGGCCTTATCAGCCAATTAACGCGAGCTGCTGTTTCCATTCCATCAAACATTGCAGAAGGAAGTAGTAGAAAAAGCGAAAAAGAATTTCATTATTACCTGGAGATCGCACTTGGCTCTGCTTTCGAAGTTGAAATTTTATTGATTGTAATCGAAAAGTTAAACCTGACAAAAGCACAAGTGAAAGAGTTACAAGAAATAATCGTTGAAGAACAGCGTATGCTCAGTGGATTGATGAGAAACAAAAGATAAAAGGCTCTTTTCTCTTTCTTCTTACTTCTTTCATCTCTTGTTGCTCAATTGCCATACATATCATAGCCTCAAATACGGAACATTTTCTCCGAAAGAATTGCTTGAACAAGCTCATATAAAAGGCTATGACAGTTTAGCAATAACTGACATAAATAATACATCAGCTTGCATTGACATTGTAAGAATGTCGCCTGAATACGGAATCAAACCGATAGTTGGAATTGATTTTCGAAATGGAATCCAGCAGCAATACATCGGCATTGCAAGGAATAATGATGGTTTTCGCGAGCTAAATGAACATCTGACTTCGCATCTTCATTCAGAAAAATCATTTTCAAATTGGGCTCCATCATTCAATCATGCCTTCATCATTTATCCTTTTGGAAGAATCGAATATTCATCCCTTCGGGAGAATGAGTTTGTTGGAATAAAACCGGCAGAGCTGAAGAAGCTCCCTTTTTCCGAGTGGCGGAATAAGCAGGATAAATTAGTGATCCTGCAGCCTGTTTCTTTTTTAACCAAACGTGATTATAGCGCCCATCGCTTATTGCGTGCGATTGATAATAATACGCTCCTCAGCAAACTGCCTGTTTCTGAGCAAGCACCTCCTAATGAACTATTCTCTTTCAAAGAGGAACTCCTCTCGTTATACAAAGATTACCCGCAAATCATTCGCAACACCGAACAATTGCTGTCGGAATGCAGCATTGAATTTGAATTCAGGAAAAATAAGAACAAGCGTTACTTTCTGAATTCGCACCAGGAAGATTTAGAAAAAATAAAAGGATTGTGTAACGAAGGTCTCTCCTATCGCTACCGAAAACCCGGCAGCGAGATCCTAGCCCGGATGGAAAAAGAATTGCGGGTGATCAGCGATTTCGGCTATTGTTCTTATTTTCTTATCAACTGGGATTTAGTGCAGTATGCACAGCGGAAAGGCTACTACTATGTTGGGCGAGGAAGCGGAGCTAACAGCATGGTTGCTTATTTACTGCGCATCACCGATGTAGATCCGATTGAATTGGACTTATATTTCGAACGATTCATCAATCCCTCACGCAAGCATCCTCCCGACTTTGATATTGATTTTTCATGGACCGATAGGGATGACATCACAAAATATCTTTTCGGCAAGTATGGTGAAAAGCATACTGCGCTTTTAGGAGCCTACAATACTTTTAAATATGATTCAGCCCTGCGTGAATTAGCCAAGGTATTCGGACTCCCGGATGATGAAATCAATAAATTACAGCGTTCTCAAAGTCTAAAAAATATTGATCACATTGGCCAGCTTGTTTTGAAGTATGCAAAACATATTCACAAATTTCCAAGCCATTTGAGCATTCACGCCAGCGGCATTCTGATTTCTGAAAGACCGATCTCCACTTACACTGCCACATTTCTTCCACCCAAAAATTTTCCAACCACGCAATTCAGCATGATCGAAGCTGAAGATATCGGCTTATATAAGTTTGATATTTTGAGCCAACGCGGGTTAGGGAAAATAAAAGATTCTTTAGAGATCATCGCGAAGAACAAAGGCGTGAAGATTGACATTCATGACGTCAAAAAATTCAAGCAGGATGAACGGATTAAGGACTTACTAAAGTATGGAAAAGCTATCGGCTGCTTCTATGTAGAATCTCCGGCTATGCGTATGTTACTCACTAAACTTAAAGCCGATACTTATCTCGGGCTGGTTGCTGCAAGTTCTATCATTCGTCCCGGTGTTGCTCAATCGGGCATGATGCGGGAATATATTCTACGCTTCAGAGATCCCAAACGAAGGGAAGATGCTCAAAAAGCGCTGCCTGAATTATATAAGCTTTTACAGGAAACCTATGGCGTGATGGTTTACCAGGAAGATGTGATCAGGGTTGCTCATCTCTTTGCCGATCTTACGCTTGCCGAAGCCGATATTTTGCGCAGGGGCATGTCGTGGAAATTCAAAGAGCGAAATGAATTCGGAAAAGTGAAAGGCAGGTTCTTTGAAAACTGCCGAAAGAAAGGCTATGACGAAAAAACGATTTCCGATATCTGGTATCAAATCGAAACCTTCGCCAATTTCGCTTTTGCCAAGGGACATTCTGCCAGTTACGCGGTTGAAAGCTATCAGGCGCTGTTTCTGAAAGCTTATTATCCCTTAGAATACATGGTCGCTACCATTAATAACGGTGGTGGTTTTTATCGCCCCGAATTATATGTGCATGAAGCGAAAATGCACGGGGCAAAAATTGAATTGCCATGCATTAATAACAGTGAAGCTATCACCTCAATACAAGGCAACACGATCTATCTCGGCTTTCAGCATATTCAATCCATCGAACTCAACACAATCAGCACGCTTCTTTCGGAGCGATACTGCAATGGATCTTTCAAAAGCTTTCGTGATTTCATGAAGCGCGTCATCGTCACATTGGAGCAATTACGTTTGCTCATTCGCATTGGCGCTTTCAGATTTACCGGGCACGATAAAAAAGAATTGCTGTGGGATGCTCATTTTCTTTTGAGCAACACCAAACGAACACATCCCGCGCGAGAACTTTTTGATGTCGGGGCTAAAGAATTCAAACTCCCTCCCCTGTTTCATCATGAGTATGAAGATACTTTGGATGAAATGGAATTAATAGGGTTCCCTTTATCCTCCTCCCCTTTCCAATTATTGAAGGACCCCATTTCATCTCAACTTAGATCTGCCGACCTCATAAACTACTTAGGAAAAACAGTATCAATTGTTGGCTATTTAATTCATATCAAAACTACATCTACTTCAAAAGGAGAAAGAATGCAATTCGGAGTCTTTCTTGATTTGGACGGGGAATGGTTAGATACCGTGCACTTCCCTCCGGTAGCCAGACAATTCCCTTTCCGTGGACCGGGATGTTATTTAATTACAGGAAAAGTGGTAGAAGAATTTGAATTTGTGAGTATCGAGACTCAAAAAATAGAACGATTGCCATATATCAGTTTAGAGCCGCCTTCGGTTAGACTGAAGAGTCCTGCCCCTTTAAAATCACAGCAACCTGATTACATATCCCAATCTGCCGATTTGTAAATCAGTAATACAAAATACCACAGCCTAACTGAGCCTATAAAAATGGATTCACTAACGCAGATCGTCCTTGGTGCCGCTGTCGGGGAGGCAACCCTTGGAAAGAAGGTCGGCAATAAGACCGTACTCTGGGGTGGAATCATAGCCACCATTCCTGATCTTGATGTTATCCCCACAATTTGGATGGATAGTGTAAGCCAGATTAGCTTTCATCGCGGGTTTTCACACTCGCTTGCGTTTTTCCTGCTCGCATCTCCTCTGTTCGGATGGCTATTGTACAGGCTTTACAAAGACAAGGAAGCCAACTGGCGCGACTGGACCGTATTTTCATTCTGGGTGTTGTTCACCCATGCTCTGCTCGATTGCTTCACTTCATGGGGTACTCAATTATTCTGGCCGCTGGAGCATCGCGTAGCATGGAACACCATTTTTGTGGTCGATCCGCTTTACACCATTCCATTTATGATAGCGGTAATATGGATGATGTTTTACAACCGTCACAGTACCTGGCGCAGAAGAATAAATTATGCCGGATTGATCATCAGTTCTACATATCTGTTGGGAACTGTAGTGAACAAGCAGATCATCAACAACACTTTTGAAGAAGCGATGGAAATCCAAGACATCCAATATATACGCTACTCCACCAAGCCCGCACCGCTGAACAATATTCTGTGGTTTGCAACGGTAGAAACCAATGATGGCTACTACCTTGGCTATTATTCGCTTCTTGATAAAGACAAGGATATTATATTTCATTTCCTTGAGAAGAAGCATGAACTGCTGGAAGGATTTTCAAAAAATGAACAACTTAAAAAGCTTCTTGCCATTACAAAAGGATATTACACCGTGGAGCGCATGAACGATACTTTGCTGTTACATGATCTCCGATTCGGACAGGCTATTGATCCCGAAAGCAAAAAAGGAGAATATATTTTTACCTTTTTTATTGAACCTTCCGGTAATAGCGACACCGATTTGCAGATCACTCAAAAGCCTCGCAATGTGAACGATATTACAAGCGAAATGTTTGCTATGCTTTGGAATAGAATGCTCGGCTTGAAGAATGGATGGTAGCTAGCGGGAATCCCCCTCAGAATTTTTCCACACCCTGATATTCTCCCGGCCTGCCAAAGAAGGCTTTGTAGCGGTCCTTCCAGGTTTTTGCAGAAAGCATGTCACGAAACAGATCAACGTATTCGTGGAATACGAGATAAACCGGATTATAAGATTTAATGGGTTGTTTCACTCCGTAAACCGGCTTCTCGCCCGGCTCCTGGAAAGTACCAAATATTCTATCCCAGATTATGAACATCGAACCATAGTTCTTGTCAATATAAACTTCATTCTTACCGTGATGCACATGATGATTCCAAGGAGTGACAAAAATGAATTCGAACCATGCAGGCATGGGCTTAATGAGTTCCGTGTGCTGCCAGAATTGATATAAAATACCAATTTGATGAACTATAAAAAACATTATTGGATCAAATCCGATCAGCACCACGGGCAAGAAGAATATAAGCTTCACCTGATCAACCCAGCACAAACGGAATGATACGGTGAGATTATATTTTTCGGAAGAATGGTGTGTGATATGTGAAGCCCACCAAAAGCGCTGCTCATGCGCAACGCGATGCGCCCAGTAACGCGCGAAGTCATAAACCACCGTACACAGTAAAAATGACCACCATGTAACCGGCATCAGAAAAGCAGATGGCGTGAGGTGATAATAGACCCACCAAACAGTGTAAATAGTAAATATTCCGATAGCTGCAGTCACCGCCAGATATCCCGCACCAACCAACACTGAGGCTTTAAGGTCCTTTGCGGCATATAGCCCAAGATTCTTCCTTTTGCTGTATTGATATTCAAGAAAAACGAACAAAAGCATAAATGGAGAGGCGTAAAGCAGCAGGTTGGGAGCATTTGAGTAATTCTCCATCATTGTTCCGAATGCCAGTTTTCCCGTGCTGAAATCCATAAATGTTAACCGTTAAATGTTAAGTGTTAACCGTTATGAGTTCTAGCATTTAGAAGCTTTAAAAACTACCGTCATTGCGAGTGAGGCTCCGCAAACAAAGCAATCCTCAAGTTGAAGTTCAGGGGATTGCTTCTCCCGATGCCAACCCAAAGGCAACGCTATCGGGATCGCAATGACGCTGGATTTAAAGAACTCACTTAACGACTAACCATCCACAATCAACGCCAAAGATAATGGATAATGCTTTTGCCCAGCCAATTTCTGCACAAGGTTTTCCTTATTTCCATTGTTGAAAACCTATGTTGATTTTAGTCAACCACCGCTCTTAAGTTTGAAAAAAGTATAAAAATGAAGCAGGTAATTTTTGCAATTTCCATTTCCGTCCTATTATCATCATGTGTAGCCAAAAAGAAATTTGTGGAGCTGCAGGGAATCAGGGATGAGCTAAAATCTAAATCAGAAAACTGCGACAAAGAGTTGGCAAAAGCACAAGCCTCTTTGTCAGAGCAATCCAGCAAAGTAAAAGATTTGGAAGATCAGGTTGATTACCTGAAAAAAACCAACACCAATCTGCTTGACCGGCTCGCAGATCTTTCTGTCATTAGCCAATCCGGTGCAGAGAGCATTAAGAAATCACTCGATGCCATCAATGAGCAAAGCAAATACATTAAGGATCTGAACAGAAATATTAACATGAAGGATTCTTTGAATCTCGCATTGGTAACCAACCTTAAGCGATCCCTGTCTGATGTCAATGATCAGGATGTACAGGTAGAAGTGAAAAAAGGTGTAGTGTATATTTCCCTGTCAGATAAAATGCTATTCAAATCAGGAAGCGCCAAGATCAACGCAACTGCTGAAGGGGTGCTCGGAAAAATTGCCAAAGTAATAAATGACCACAGCGACCTTGACATCCTTGTAGAAGGTCATACAGACACGGTTCCAATTAAAACTGACTGCCTTGATGACAACTGGGATTTGAGCGTGATGAGGTCAACTGCAATTGTTAGAATGCTTCAAACGAAATACAATGTTGCTCCAAACAGGATGACAGCAGGCGGAAGATCACAATATGTTCCAAAAGCAGACAATGCCACAGCAGAAGGTCGCGGTGTGAACAGAAGAACCGAAATCATCATTCTGCCAAAGCTGGATCAGTTCTTTCAACTGATGACTCCGGTTTCAACGGATAATCCAGATTCTGATAGCAAATAGATAGCTTAGCAGTATTCTTTAAAAGCTGCTTTTAAGTTCTCTGCGATCACTTCAGCAGGCCTTCCTTCAATATGATGCCTTTCAAGGAAATGCACCAGCTTGCCGTCTTTGAACAATGCAATAGACGGAGATGAAGGCGGATAAGGAAGCATGTACTCACGTGCCCTTTGAGTTGATTCGCGGTCAACACCTGCAAAAACGGTGGTGAGCTTTTCAGGTTTTTTATCGCTTTGCGCCAAAGCCATTTTCACACCGGGGCGCGCCATGCGCGCTGCACAGCCGCAAACGGAATTCACCACTACGAGCGCGGTGCCTTTGCTGTTGTTGAGAACGGTGTCAACTTGTTCTGCAGTTAACAATTCCTGGAAACCGACTTCTGTCAGTTCTCCTTTCATGGGTGCTACTAATTCTGGTGGATACATACTGATTTACGATTTTAGATTTACGAATGACGATTGAATACAAAATTATGGTTCAGTGACATAGTTAAAGAAATCCGAGTTCCAGCTTTGCCGCCTCCGACATCATTGTTTGATCCCAGGGCGGCTCCCAAGTCAACTCAACTTTTACATCGCCAATCCCGTCAATACCTTTTATCTTTTGTTCAACCTCCGGTGGCAGGGTTTCAGCCACAGGACAAGTTGGAGATGTTAAAGTCATCAGCACTTTAACATTATTTGCAGGGTCAACGTTCACTTCGTACACCAGGCCAAGCTCATAAATATCAACAGGTATCTCAGGGTCATAGCAGGTTTTCAGAACCTCGATGACTTCATTTTTCATTTCCAAAAAAGTATTAGTCTGCTGTCCGTTCCCCTCAGTCATCAATTTAACTTTTGTTCAAATCCTAATGCATACAACTTCATATTCTTGATCATTGCAGCCAACCCATTGGAACGTTGTGAACTCAAATGTTCATGCAATCCTATTTTGTCAATGAATTGAAGCTTTGCATTGACAATATCTTGTGGTTTTTGATTTGAAAGAACCCTGATAAGCAATCCTATAATACCTTTTGTGATTACCGTATTGCTGTCTGCTTCGTAAATCACCTTGCCCTCTTTCATGTAAACATGCAGCCATACTTTTGACTGGCATCCCTTAACAAGATTATCATCTGTTTTGTATTTGGTGTCTAAATCGGGTAGATGCTTGCCAATATCAATGATGTACTCAGACCTGTCCATCGGATTTTCGAACAAGGAAAATTCCTGAACTATTTCCTCTTGTATCTGGTCAATTGTCTGATGTTCCACAACAATCATTTATAACATGCTTTTTGCCTTTTGAATTCCTTCTGCAAGTTTTACCAATTCTTCTTTCGTGTTGTAAAATGCAATTGAAGCCCTGCAAGTTCCCTCAATGTCAAATCTATCCATCAGCGGCTGGCAACAGTGATGTCCCGTGCGGATAGCGATTCCCATATTGTCAAGCAAAGTTCCCATATCAAACGGGTGAATATCATCCACCAGAAAAGCCAGCACGGAAGATTTTTCTTTTGCAGTGCCGATCAATCTCAGTCCATCAATGCTTTTGAGTTGCTCAGTTCCGTATTGCAGGAGCTCATGTTCATACTTTGAAATATTCTCAACACCCAGGTGATTCAGATAATCTATCGCTGCGCCCAGGCCAATTCCACCTTCAATGTGAGGCGTGCCCGCTTCAAACTTGTAAGGAAGATCGTTGTAAGTTGTTTTCTTAAATGTCACGCTCTTGATCATTTCACCACCACCCTGCCACGGAGGCATTTGTTCCAGCAGGTTTTCCTTGCCATATAAAATACCAATGCCGGTAGGTCCATATATTTTATGACCTGACAGGCAGAGAAAGTCGCAATCCAATTCCTGCACATCAACAGCTAAGTGTTGCACCGCTTGCGCTGCATCGAGCAAAACGGTGGCTTTCACTTGATGTGCTTTCGTGATGATTTCTTTCACGGGATTGATCGTTCCCAGAGCATTTGATACATATACTACCGCCACCAGCTTTGTCTTGTCTGACAAAAGCTTATCAAACTCATCCATCAGCAATTCACCTTTGTCATTTATTGGAATAACTTTTAGAATTGCCCCCCCCTCTTCACACAACATCTGCCACGGAACGATGTTGGAATGATGCTCCATAGCCGAAATAATGATCTCATCGCCTTTATTGACAAACTTGCGTCCGAACGTTTGTGCTACAAGGTTGATAGATTCTGTGGTTCCCCGTGTAAAGTTTATTTCAACTTCTGATTTTGCATTTAAAAACTCAGCCACTTTCTTCCTGGCTTCTTCATAAGCATCTGTGGCTTTCGCGCTTAAATGATGTGCTCCCCGGTGAACATTACTATTATATCCTTCATAGTAATTCGTAATAGCGTCAATTACCTGCCGCGGTTTTTGAGAAGTAGCGGCATTGTCTAAATAAACAAGCGGTTGCCCGTTAACTTTTTGATGAAGGATAGGAAAATCCTGCCTGATGCGGTTGACATCAAATACCGTTTTTGATATTTCCTTCACAATATGCATTAACGATTCAAAGCTATCATTAACGAATAGTTCAGGTAGTCCTTTAGTTCCTGGTTTTTTATTTTATCTATGATGTCCCATGCAAACGCCTGGTACAAAATGTTCTTAGCATGCTGCTCACTTATTCCTCTTGAGCGCATGTAGAAAACTGCTTCCTCATCTAACTGCCCGGAGGTACTGCCATGGCTGCATTTCACGTCATCTGCAAAAATCTCAAGCTGTGGTTTTGAATTGGCTGTTGCAGTTTCGGAAAGCAGAATGTTTTTGTTAGACTGAAAGGCATTGGTCTTTTGAGCATCTTGTCTCACTAATATTCGTCCGCAGAAAACACCAGTTGAAGAACCATTCAGCAAGCCTTTATACAATTGATTGCTGTAGCAGTGCGGCTTTGCATGATCAACAGTAACGTGATTGTCAACGTGATCTTTATCCGCCAAAACATAAAGACCGAACAAATGTGTTTCACAATTTTCATCATCCATCAACACATTAAGGTTATTGCGGATGAGCGAACCACCAAGCGTGATTGTCCATGAATTGAAGCGGCTGTTCTTTTCTTGCTTTACAGCTGTGGTCCCTATATGCGAATAATTATCTGTCCGGGATTGAATCTTGTAATAATCGACTCCAGCATTTTCTTTCACTACAATCTCCGTTACAGCATTGCACGTTGATTTTTTATCAGAGAGATTCTGATAGCATTCAATGATGCCGCATTGGCTGTTTTCATTCACAACAACCATATTCCTTGGCATGCTTACCTTATTGGAATGTTCATCCGTAGAAATAAAATATAGAAGAACAGGATTTTCTAATATGCAACCTTTCGGAATGGAAATAAATGCGCCATCAGTGAAAAAGGAAGCATTCCGATGATCAGAACAATGATCACGATGACGACAAATCTTCTGCGCAATAATTTCATCTTCTTTTCGTCAGAGATACATGAGAGTTCATTGCTTGGCCTTCAAATAGGACTTCTCTG
>CAYOYI010000124.1:0-10381 GCA_964408105.1 uncultured Chitinophagaceae bacterium
CGCGTTGAAGTTTTCCTGATGGACACCGGATTGAAGTATGCGCTTTCTAAAAAAATACTTGTCGTCTGATCACTGACACCAGAATCAACGCCACCAAATACACCTGCAATGCACATCCCGCCCCGCTCATCACAGATCATCAGGTCTTGCGCATTCAGTTCCCTGTCAACCTCATCGAGTGTTTTGAATTTCGTTTTATCGGGAAGAGTTTTCACTATCACTTTCCCGCCTTTTATTTTATCCGCATCAAAGGCATGCAAAGGCTGACCAAGCTCCTGCAGAATAAAGTTGGTGATGTCAACGATGTTGTTGATCGGCCGTTGTCCAACGGAACGAAGTTTTTCTTTCAGCCAGTTGGGCGACTCGCCAACCTTGACATTCTTTATAACAATGCCTGCATAACGCGGACATAGTTTTGAATCTTCAACAATGACCTCGATTGGACGCTCGCTGCTTTTGAAATGGCTTTCATTAATCGCTGGAAACTGAAGTTTGAGATTTTTTTCTTCCCTTGAATTAATGGCCGCACGTAAATCTCTCGCAACTCCAATATGGCTGTAGGCATCAGCGCGATTTGGCGTTAGTCCTATCTCAAAAATGAAGTCATTTTTTATTCCGTAGAAATCTCTCACTTGCATCCCGACTTGTGCAGAATCAGGCAAGACCATAATTCCATCATGAGCCGCGCCCAAACCAATTTCATCTTCGGCACATATCATCCCAAAGGATTCCACGCCCCTGATCTTCGCTTTTTTAATGGTGAAGCTTTCTCCTTTAACCGGATAAATCGTAGTGCCGGGAAGCGCAACAATCACCTTCTGCCCTTCCGCAACATTGGGAGCACCGCAAACGATTTGCAGATCTTGACCCTGAGCGACATCCACCATTGTTACGCTCAGCTTATCTGCATCAGGATGCTTTTCAACTTTTTTTACCTGACCAACAACCAAACCTTCCAATCCATTGCCGGGACCTTTGTATTCGGTCAAATCCTCTACTTCCAAACCGATGTCAGTAAGCAGTTCTGCCGCTTCGTTTGGCGACAAATTAAAATCGAGGTATTCTTTAAGCCAGTTGTAAGAAATTTTCATTTTCCGTTAAGTCTTGTTTTATAGGATACTCTTCTCCACTGCCTGTAATACTTGCACCGAGGAGCCTGACCGATGAACCAATGCTACGACACGCATGTCGTTCTCTTTCCAATCTGAAGGCAGGCCTTCCTCCTGAAAACTTGTTACCACCACCCTGCCTTGTTCTCTGGTTGCGGTGATGGTCAATCCATTGACGGAAGTCAATATTTTGCGGAGCACCCGGTTTTGAACATAATTTGAATCAATTCCGGGATGATCAAGCTGCAGGGTCACAATATTATCTTCAAGCAGCATTACTGTCAGTTTATTTTCGGCTGATTCTTCTTCCGTGTAATGAATGGTAACAACAGCGTCCAGATCACGCCCATTACTTTTGAAGCTTGTTTCAATGTGAATATTCACGGGAGTTGTTGAATTGATTTGCTGGTCAACAAATGAAGCCCACTTTTGGGTCAATACCAATTTTGAACTTTCGCCCGAAAACAAAACGCGGTCAATGGCAGCAGAAGGTTTAGCAAGCAAAGGGCCAAGCAGATTTTCCAGATCCTCGGCATCTTCATTTCTCAGGTCAGGGTCGCCATCGTAAGGTGATGCAAGGAAATCGCTGTGTGCTGAAACAACAAGAAGCCTTTGACCATACTGGCCTTTCAAATTCTCGATCAATTCATGCCCGGCAGGACAATTAATGCATTTCACTCCGGTGAATTCTTCGAGCAAAACATTTTTCTGCTGTGGGGCCTCAATCTGAGTTGCTACGTAAGTCGTATCGACTGTAGTCTTACCTGTCAAGTCGATAGTCGGGCCTATTTCCTCGCATGAAGAAAAGAGCAAGGTAGTTGCAAGTGCTGCTGAAAAAAATTTAAGCCAAATACCTCTCATTTAAAAAGTAGAATTAAGCGTCAACTTTACGCCATTGAAAGCGGGTTCATAACGGCAAACACCACCTGTACAAACAATCCCCGCAACCTGGCGTGCATACGCTAAAGTTAAGACATGCGACTGGTAGGTGAAGGATGCAAACGCGCTGTAATAATGAATGTCATCATTCAGGCGGTTGGGATTGGGCTTGAAATTGTACATATCAGAGACTGCTATCGAAAACCAGGGTGCCAAAGAATATTCTAAAGAGGCATAAAACCAGTTACCAAAATCAGCGCGGTATTCATTACCGGTGACCGCATCAGTATATTTTTTAGTTATTTGCACCTGAGCTTCAATTTTGATTGAGTGCTTTTTTCCAATCCTGTAATTAAAGTCCGCGAAGGGCGTAAAGGCGTTGACCCTTTCATAATCACCATATTTCTCTGCCTCATATGCTTCCTGATGGTATCTCACATATTGAAATCCCACGTTTGATTTCCATGCTTTCTTTTTCTTGATATTAAATTCAAAAAAGACTTCCCGAAATAATGGGTTCTTTGATATGCCAAATTTCTTTTCACCATCAATGGATATTGCTGCAACCGCATTTCCCGGTTCGGCCAGCACCTCTTCATTGCTCGTCTCCGAATAGTTAAGATTGAAGGTAAATCCTTTAGCGGGGGTAAAATTCAAATCAACCGAGAATCCAGCTTCGCTCAGATCTTGTACTACTGCATTATATCTTGCCGGCAGCCTTAGTGAATTTTGTTTAGTTATTGGCGGGATAAAATTAATTACGCCATCCAGTAGTGTTTCCTTCGGGCTTGTTCTGAAAGGGAAATTCTTTGTTTGTTTGAACTGAATGGCCATCCCGAATTTGGAAACTGTGAAGTCTATAGTTGAATAGATGACGTGCCCAGAACGATTGACCAGCGTATCATCAATGTAAATCGCCTCGCTTGTTTTTCCCGCGCCTTCAATATACCAGGAGAAATTTCCGACATTCAACGTGTTATATCCACCAAAAACATAGACGTTGTATTTCGGCACAAAGCGAAACTCAGGATCATAAGTCTCTATGGTACTCACAAGGAAATCAATTGAAGTCTGATCCATGGTACGATTGACAATTGAAAGACCTGGAATAAGCGTCACTTTGCTGCCGATAGTGAAAGTCAACTCCGCATTGAGGCCTGTTATGATGGGTTTGAAAATCGAAAGACGGTTCTTCTGCACTCCGGTGAACGCTTTTACCTTTAATTGCTTCACCGGATCAACTTCCAGATGAACACCGAGAATTGAGTTGTCAATGCCCAGCGTCCGGTCCTCATACGCCCGAAAGACAATGCCGCTGCCGAACTGGTCATAAAAATAACCTCCCGAGATCTGCACCTTTTTCATCCGCTTGCGGATGAAAAAATTTCCAACTCCAATTTGAGAGTATGGAACCCCGGGAGAATGAAGGTTAGAGTTGTTATAAATATCCAGGCGGATGCCAAGATCAAACATGAAGCGGTCATTCACATAATTGAGATTTAGCCAGCTATCTGTTGACGATTTCAGATTGTCATAATGCGGAGTGCCCGCTGCCCCAATCGCAGAATCCCTGATATAGAAATCAGTATTCAATTGCAGCCCGCCAAAAAAGTTGCCATAGCTCTGTTCCTGCGCAAACAGAGTGCACGAAGAACAAATGATTGTCAGGGCAATAAGGCAGTGTCTCATAGATTTATGCGGGGCATAAAAATAAATGATTGCAACCTCTTTTAATTCGGAAGCGTAAATTTGGGGAGGCTGAAGCAGAAACGGCATCAATATTGATAATACTCCGGCAGAAAAAAGTACAATGAAAAATACACTCCTTTTAAGCGTTCTGATCATAGTTTATGGAAGCGTTTCCGCACAGGTGAAGGACATGTTCACAAAAAAGAAACTGCCCGATGTGGAAGTACAGACACTTGACGGCAAGCGGGTAAATATTTCCGACTATGGGAAGAACGGAAAAATCACCGTTATCAACTTCTGGGCAACCTGGTGCGGACCGTGCAAGCTGGAACTGAACAACATCACACAGATATATGATGAGTGGCTTCAGGATTACAATGTGGAGTTGGTTGCCGTGTCGATTGATGATTCACGAAACACTGCGAAGGTGAAATCATTCGCTCAGACTCAGGGCTGGCCGTTTGAAATATTGCTTGATCCGAACCAGGACCTGAAAAGGGCTTTCAATTTTCAGATGCCTCCGTTCACCGTCCTCACCAACCAGGAAGGTTATATCGTCTCAACGCACCTCGGTTACAAGAATGGCGATGAGCTTATCCTTGAAGATCATATTAAAAGCCTGTCAAACTCAAAATAGAGCGAGAAGATCGTCTAATCTTTGGAAAGAGATTTCGTGTAGATCACGTTTTGGTTGGTGTCAAAAACTCTAACCATATATATTCCTTTGGCAAGAGCACCAATATCGAACCTGTGAACAGCATTGTTGCTTTTTGACGCGGACTGAGAGAAAGAAAGCATTTTACGGCCGAAAATGTTATAAACTTCCACGGTTGAGATTTCACCTTTGGGTAAATTCCTGATGAGGAAATAATCTCTGGCAGGATTAGGATATACTCTGATCTTATCACTTTCATTTGCAAAATCCACTCCAACCGGCTGCAATGCGGTTGCACTTTTTGCAGAACTTGTAACAACCGTGTTGGCGCTATCACCTTCCACCCACGCCCTTACGGTCACAGAACCATTTCCTGCTTTGCCACCGGGGAAGAAGTGAACATCCATCACCGATTTACCCTGGGGAGGGATTACAACGGCTTGAGGCGAGTAACTCACTACTTCAGCCCAACACTGAATATTGTCGCAAATTGCGGTCAACCATCCGGTGGGAATATTTTCGTTGCGCTGCCATCTGATTGAAACGGTGTCATTGGAATTATTGTGTACGAACCCCGTGAGCACGATCTCCGTCTCATCCGCATATCCTACAGCAACAGAAGTATCAACGGAGTGTGTAAGCACCTGCGCTTGCACCACAATAACGCTAAACATAGCTGCCATTAAAAATGAAATCCTTTCCATTATGCGAATTACCTACCTCAAATTTACTAAATCCGATACGAGAATTCAAAAATTATTGAGCAGGGATTAACAAAAATTAACCCAAAATCCTATCTTTGAGAATTACCCTTTAAATTTTTTTTCATGAAAAAAATAATCTTGTTCTCAGTATTGTTCAGTATGGGCCTGGTAATATTTGCTCAAACCATTCCCGTATCTCATTCCGTAGAGAAGAAAAACGCAATACTTGAATTATTCTCCGGCATTAATTGCCAGTATTGCCCGTTAGGCGACAAAAAAGCTGAAGAACTGGCTGAAACCTATCCTGGAGATTTTTTGATTGTAGATATTCAAGGAGGCACCTATGCTAATCCAAGCGCAGGACAGCCGGATTATCGCACTCCATTTGGTGATGATCTTATTAATCAGTCCGGATTAAACGGCTATCCGGCAGGCTCTATCAACCGTCACGTATTTCCAGGATTAAGCATGAACGGCAATTCTATCGCAATGAGCGTTCCTGATTGGACAAATGCCACTAATCAAATTTTCGCACAAAACTCTCCAGTAAATATTGGAGTTGAAGCAACCATTAATGTTCAAACAATGGAGCTCAACGTACATGTGCAGGTTTACTATACGGGAAGTTCAGCCAGTTTGTCGAATTGGCTCAACGTTGGCATTCTGCAGGATAATCTGATTGGTCCACAAGTCATTGCATCTGGGGTGGTTCCAGATCCTGATCTGATTACCCCCGAAGGCGACTATATTCATAACAATATGCTGCGTCATTTTCTCACTGGACAGTGGGGAACTGAACTGGAGTTTGTAGCTCCAGGGAAAACTTATGACAAAACCTATACTTACACGTTAGGAGATTCAATTTACGAAATCCCAGTGGTATTGGGAGATTTAGAAATTTTGGTTTTTGTTTCTGAAGGCCATAAGGAGATACTTACCGGCCATGTTGTAAAACCTACTTTTGTTTTTCCAAATTCCTATGACGCGAATCTTACCGATGTAACATTAGATGCTCCGCTTTGCGGTTTCACAGGAAAGCCTGTAGTAGCAATACAAAATTTCGGAAGCCAGCCGCTTTCCAGTCTTGATTTTGCCTATTCCATTAATGGCAGTCCTGTGAAGAACTACCACTGGACAGGACTAATTAATTCGATTGAAAAAGCGGAGTTCCAGCTGGAGGGTATCAATTTTTTCCCCAGTGATACTAACGAATTATCATTGAGCATAAGTCAGCCCAATGGTCAGGCAGATCAGAATACACTCAACGATCAGCGGACAATACAGTTTCTCTCAGCACTGGATGTCAGCAATACCGTAACAATGGTGCTGCAACTTGATCGGTGGGGTGCTGAAGTTAGCTGGGAGGTTCGCAATTCGTCCGACAGTATTCTATACAGCGGTGGGCCTTACACCAATACTCCCAGCGGACAACCTCTGCCTTCTCCCCTTAACCAAACCTTTACGCTTGCATCCGGTGATTGTTATAGGTTCATTGCATATGACAGCTACGGTGATGGTATTCCCGGAACTAATACCGGTTTTTTGTTGCGGGATGATAACTTCTTAACAATAGTTTCAAAATTTGCTGATTATGGGAAAAAAGGCGTTGTGCAATTTGGAATTGATGCTCCCCAGCCTGATTCTTCAGACGTATTTCCACCAACAACGGGTATTTTAAGTCTGAACTCATCAAATAATGAGATTCTGATCTACCCGAATCCGACAAGCAGTTCTATAAACGTTGACCTGATTTCTCTGGATGTTTATGCACTTGATGTTTATGTTGTCAATTCACTCGGTCAGGAAGTTATTGTTCAAAGGAGAGTCAGCAATGAGAAATTACAACTCAATGTTGCTGATCTTCAATCAGGTGTTTACTTCCTGAATGTAATAGCAGGAGAAAAAAGGTACACAGGAAAAGTATTGGTCGGGTTCTAAACTTACTTTCAACAAATCATTTTTTTCAAATTGAAAAGGCATCTTCATCAAGATGCCTTTTCAATTTACCCCACGCTGAACTTTTTATCCATCCGTTGCATTTAAGCTGACAATGAAAAGGCGCGAGCTAATAAAAAATTCAATCGGAGGATTCCTTGCAATGTCATCACTTAAAGACCTCAAAAAAATCTCAGACAACCTTGCCGAACAAAACGAGTCGATGCCGTTGTTATTCATCGGCCACGGCTCACCCATGAATGGCATCGAGGATAACGAATTCAGTACCCGCTGGCAGCAAATGGGAAAAGAAATCCCAAAGCCCAAGGCAGTTTTATGCGTCTCGGCACACTGGCTTACGCACGGCACTTTTATTACCGCCATGGAGCAACCCAAGACCATACATGACTTTGGAGGTTTCCCGCAGGAATTATTCAAAGTACAATACCCGGCTCCCGGTAACCCTCAACTTGCGAAAGAAACTGCTTCGCTTATCAGGAAAACCAATGTCGGACTCGATCATGATTGGGGCCTCGATCACGGCACATGGACGGTCGTGAAGCACATGTACCCTAAAGCTGTCATTCCCGTGCTGCAACTAAGCATTGATTACCATAAACCCGGACAATATCACTATGATCTGGCAAGAGAACTTTCTGAATTAAGAAAGAAAGGTGTGCTCATTATCGGAAGCGGGAACATGGTTCACAACCTCAGCATGGTAGCCTGGGACAAACCGGCCACATTTACTTTCGACTGGGCGCAAGAAATGAATTCGGTTTTCAAGAAACACATCACCGACAATAACCATCAACCCCTCATCAACTACCAGCAATTGGGAAAATCTGCAGAACTTGCCATACCCACACCAGATCACTACTATCCATTGCTCTATATCCTTGGGCTGAAAGGCAAAAGCGAGAAAGTTTCCTTCTTCAATGATAAAGCCCTCATGGGTTCGCTCACAATGACTTCAGTGAAGATTGAAAAAGCGTAATTCTTAATATCTTTCAGAATATTTTTCTGAAATGAATTACAAGGATATAATCTACAACAAACAGAATGCTATCTGCTGGATCACGCTGAATCGCCCTGCGGTGCTTAATGCTCTTAGTCCGAATCTGGTGATCGAACTAAAGGATGCTTTTGATGAAGCGGCAAAAGATGACGAGATCGGTGTGATTATTCTTTCCGGTGAAGGCAGAGCTTTTTCAGCAGGCGTTGACCTGAAAGAAATGAATGCCAGCATTCAGGGTGGCAAATTTTCGCAGGATGATATTTTAAAGACCGGCCTTGTGATGATCGAGAATATTCAAACCATGCCGAAGGTTTGCATCGCGATGGTTCATGGGTTTTGCTTCACTGGCGCGCTCGAACTGGCGCTGGCTTTTGACCTGATGTATGTTGCTGAGGATACAAAGCTTGGCGATACGCATACCAAATGGGGCATCCTTCCTAAGTGGGGCATGTCCCAGCGGCTGCCGCAGAAAGTCGGCATCATGAAGGCAAGGGAAATGTCATTCACTGCAAAAACTATTACCGGCAAAGAAGCCGAAGCTTATGGCATGGCAAACAAAGCTGTGCCTGCTGACCAGCTCAAAACTTACGTTGAAGGAGTCGCAAATGATATTTTGAAAAACAGCAGGCAGGCGGTTGCAGCCTTTAAAAAACTATATCACGAAGGAAGCCACACCACGCTTAAGAATGGATTGGAAATCGAATCCAAATACAACACCGACATTACCGACCGAACAGAATTTTTGAGAGCGTTTTTGGAAAATAAGGATAGCGTTGGTTAAAAATTAATCCCCAGCCTCAGCGTATGCCTGCGGTAAATTCTTTCTTCTTTGTAAACGTAGTCGGAGTAATAGTTGTAAACATACTCGCGCTCGCTCATCTGCACTTTATATCCGAAAGCAAGGGTGAATGACACTTTGGTTGGAGTATAAAATTTCAATCCAACTCCACCCTGCAGCATCAATCCTCCGTCTGATGATCGCTCCTCTGCGCCATTGGTATATTCATCTTTCTCAAACAAAAATCCATATCCCGCATCCACGAAATAAACCGGGGTTACCCAGAATTTTACAACATCACCTGACACTCTTCCAAAAACAGGAAGAAATGTGTGATTATACTGGCCATAATGGTCAATCCCAACTCCGGCACCGATCCTGAAGTGTCGGTTCACCTGGTAGCCATTAACGGTCGAGACAGAAAAATCCGTGGTCTTGCTGTCATCGCTGCTCTTGCCGAGAAGCATCCCGAGCTCCGTTTCATTGAAGAAGCCCTTCTTTTTGATGTAAGGCGTCAGGTCGCGTTTCGCTTTTGAAGCTACCTCTTTGGTGACCTTTTCGACTTCCTGCATTTCAAACACAAAGACATTGTTGCCCTCCGTTTCGATCTTCACACTTTTATCGGGGATGAATTCCGTGATAATCCCGTGAATGATGCTTCCGTTCTTGAGGTAAACAACATCCTGTAAATTTTTTTGCCCGAACGCAACTGCGACAAAAAAGATCAGTGATGCAGTAAGTACGATTTTGCTTTTCATAGTACAAAGGTTAGGTCAGTTTATCATGATAATCATTTAATCAAAAAAATCACGGTTCCGACAACCTCAGGCAACCGTTTTCCAACCCTATCCGTAATCCCTTCAAAATCCCAATCATGAACCCGAAAAAATCATTATCCCTGTTTGTTGCAGTTGCCGTTTTCATCACTTTGTTTTCAGGCTGCACGAAAGACAAATGTTCCACCACATATACATACCAGGTTTACGAGCCGGTGTACATGGATTACGACCAGCTTCGCGGATCGGTTGCCTCGGAGGCTCCGCGTGACTTACAAAATCCGGGCAAGATCTATGTCCTGGGAGGTTACCTTTTTATAAATGAGCTGAACGAAGGCGTGCATGTTATTGACAACAGCAATCCGGCCTCACCGGTCAACAAGGCTTTCATAAAAATCCCCGGCAACGTTGACATTGCCGTTCGCGGAAACATGCTTTATGCCGACAGCTATGTTGATCTCGTGGCGATTGATATAAGCAATCCTGAAAATGCCTCGGAAACAAAGAGGCTGGAGAATCTTTTCCCTCAAAGGATTTGGGAACTGGGCTACTACTACGGTGATCCGGATAAGGGTGTGATCGTAAGCTGGGAGCTGACGGATAAAACCCAAACGGTGGATGTGCTGTGCGGAGAAGAAGCACAGCAATACTATTATTATGGCGGGGGGATTTTGGAAGGTGATTTTGCAGGACCGGTATTGACAGGCACTAGCGGAGTCCAAACGGTCAGCAACGCTACTATCTCTAACGGACAAGGAGGCTCAATGGCACGTTTTGCCATCACTGCTGATTATCTCTATGCAATTGATAATTCAGACATGAATCTCATCAGCATTGC
>CAYOYI010000125.1:0-10334 GCA_964408105.1 uncultured Chitinophagaceae bacterium
GTCAGCAATTGTGGTTTTGCCTGAGCCTGTTCTTCCGATGATAGCAAGCTTCTGCCCGGGGCTCACAGAAAAAGAAACATTTTTAAGAGCTTCCACTCCCGTATCCGGATAAGTGAAGCTAACATTTTTGAATTCGACACGTCCTTTCAGTTGAATGCCTTTGTCATAACCGGAGACGATCTCGGGGCGCGTACTGAGAAATTCATTTATTCTCTTTTGAGAGCCTGCAGCCCGCTGCATGATGGACGCTACCCAGCCAATGGCGGTTACAGGCCAGGTGAGCATGTTAACGTAAATAACAAACTCTGCAATATTTCCAGGAGTAATATCTCCTTGCATAACGCCAATTCCTCCAACCCATATAGTGATGATGGTGCTCATGCCGATCAGCAAAAGCATCAATGGGAAAAAGAACGCTTCAACGCGAGCAAGCTTTAACGCTTCAGTCCGGTACTGCTCGCTTTCATTCTCAAAAAATTTCAGTATCTGTTTTTCCTGCACATAAGACTTGATGACTCTTATACCCGAATAAACTTCCTGTGCATTTGTGGTGAGACCTGATAATCTTTTTTGTATCTGCTCACTTAAATGTTCAATGATGTTATTTACATAGTAGATTGAGATCGCCAGCACCGGCAACGGAAGCAAAACATATAAAGTAAGCTTAGGATTTACTGTTATCATAGCCGAAACCACCATGATAACCAAAACCACAAGATTGACTCCATACATAACAGCGGGACCTAAATACATCCTAACTCTTGAAACGTCCTCTGTTATTCTTGACATCAGGTCGCCAGTGTTATTACGCTTGTAAAATGCAAGGCTCAATTGCTGGTAATGCCGGTACATGTCGTTCTTCAGATCATATTCGATCAGTCTTGACATCACGATTATGGTTTGGCGCATGAAGAACATGAAGATGCCCTTAAGCACCGCAAGCATCAGCACGGTGATTCCGAAAAAAAGCAGAGCAGAGCTGAAAAGTGAATAAAACCTGCTCTGAAGCTCGAAGCCATCGAACAGGCCGTAATATGAAATATTATCTCCGACAAGATCGAAGCAATAACGGATCACCTGCGGGGAAAGCACTCCGAAATAATTGGACACCGAAACGAAAATCACACCCAGGATGAAGCGATACCTGTAACGATAGAAATACTTGTTCAGGAATTTCAGGTGCTTCATTAATCCGGGAATTTGGTTCGAGCAGGAATTGCGTTTGCAATTTTAGCCAAAAAGAGGTTGCAGGCGTTTTGTTTCACTGAACTTTCGCAGAAAATAACTACATTAGCGGTCAAGTTCTTTTACGAAAGCAGCATGTTCAGCAGAAGGAATCTAAGAGTGAAGGTGATGCAGGTTTTGTACTCCATGGAGCAAAATCAGTTGACCGATACTTCGGTTGGTCAAAAGATATTAAGAGCCGGTATTGATAAGGCCTATAAGTTGAAGTTATTTAATCTTGGATTATTGGTGCGGGTGGCTGACCTAATACGCAAAGAACATGACATAAAGAACTCCAAGTTCCTTCCCACCGAAAAAGATCGTCAGTTCAGCGCCCGGCTTGCAGCGAATCCGTTGATCGCAGAATTGAGAAATAACAAAAGGATCCACGATGTTATCCTCAAGTATAACCAGGACGAAGAGGAATCTTCAATGGTGAAGGATCTGCTGAAAAGCATTATTGAGAAAGACGAATATAAATCCTACTGTTCCAGTCCCAACCCAACCGCGGATGATGAGCGGAAAATATTGGCGTTCATTTTTGAAAAAGTGCTTCAGCAGGAAGATTCATACCGGCAATATCTTGAGGATAACTACCCGGAATGCCTTAGTGAACTGCCGAAGATAGATGCTTCGGTCAGCGAATATATTTCCAGACTGCCCGGCCAGCAGGTTATTCCGGAGAAGGAAGGCAACCAGCCTGAGGAGGTCTTCGCGCGTGAGCTGTTGACCAAAACGATGGAGAACAACGAACATCTGGCAGAACTTATTCAACCTAAGCTTAAAAACTGGGACATTGACCGTATTGCTCAGATTGATATGATCCTGATGAAAATGGCAATATGCGAGCTGCTTTATTTTGATGAAATACCGGTGAAGGTTTCGATTAATGAATACATAGATCTCGCTAAAATTTACAGCACGTCAAGAAGCAAGGACTTTGTGAACGGCATACTTGATAACATCATGCGAGATCTGCGCGCACAAAATGCCATCATAAAGTCAGGAAGAGGTTTGGTTGAGTAACTTTTATTTAGTCAGCACCCACTCAGCTGTAATAAAAGAATCTGCCGGGACGGAAGGGATCAATTCCTGAAGATAATATCTGCCTTCAAGCTGCATTTCATCCGATGAGAATGACACAATTTCGAGGGCGTTGCCACGGGGGTTGAATATTGGGCTGGTGTCATCTATTTGCAGCTTTTCATCTTTTTCAAGCAATATGAATGATCCCAGCGAAAAAGTGACACTGTCGCCAATAACGAAGAAAGTTTTCAAATCGCCTTCTTCCGAAAAATAAACCTTGACATCGGTAGTGTCCAGTAACTTTTTCCAATGGTCAAAGCTATCGTCATTCTTCCGGCTGATCATTTCCACCTTCCATAATCCTTGCAAATCGTCAATACTGATACTGCAGGCGGATATTATTGTGAAAATTGCAACGATGCCGAGAGTTTTTTTCATTTTGCTGAAAGTATGGCTTTCAAATACGAAGGTAAATTTACGCTACAATTTGCAATCATGAGTTTGAAGTAATTTTAAGAAAAGAAAAGAACAATGAAAGAAAAGCATCCAGGGGATTCCGAAACGATAATGACTGAGATCGTATTGCCAAACGACACTAACGTGCTGGGTAACCTTCGGGGCGGAAAGATTTTGCATTGGATGGATATTGCATCTGCCATCAGTTGCGGAAAACATGCTCACGCAACGGTGGTCACGGTTTCGGTGGACAATGTTTCATTTCAAAATCCCATAAAGCTTGGAGATGTTGTCACTATAAAGGCCAAGGTGGTCCGTGTTTTCAAAACATCCATGGAATGCTTTATAGATGTATGGGCTGAGAACTTGCCCTCGCAAACCCGTTACAAGTGCAATGAAGCTTTTTACACATTCGTAGCTCTTG
Source organism: uncultured Chitinophagaceae bacterium (assembly GCA_964408105.1). Taxonomy (GTDB): domain Bacteria; phylum Bacteroidota; class Bacteroidia; order Chitinophagales; family CAIOSU01; genus BPHB01. The sequence goes on from CAYOYI010000125.1 coordinate 3,131, forward strand.
ACAGCAACGGGAAACCCAAAGCCGCACCGGCAGTAGTGCCGGAAACTGACGAAGAGCGCGGCCTATATGAGAGCGCGTTAAAACGCAGGGAGATAAGGTTAGTGCTTGCGGGCAGAATGAAACCCGAGCAGGCAAGTGAACTAAAAACAATTTTTCAATAGTTCACGATGAGGGTGCAATAGACTTTCTGGTGATCCCGTGAGCCTTCGGTAGATCTGTTAATCTGCCCGGTTCCAAACAACCGTTCCATCTCAATGCCAGCGCCTACTAATTCCCTCATAATGGTGAGAGAGCGGTAAACGTCAAGCCTGAATTTGGTTTTTTGCGCGAGGCTTGGCGGATTAATAATGAAATTATCTCCGAGCGAGCGCACCCAGGCAGACATTGTTTTATCATAAACTTGCAACAGTTCGTCTTTGTGTGTGACTCCATTCACTTTTATTTTAACTTCAGGATTGATTTTCAGGAATTGAATCAGGCTGTTGATGGTGCTGTCATCTTTTGCACTTTCCAGCAGTGCAGAATTTGTTTTAAAATATACCCGGTATTCAGAAACCTCACCGGCCGTTGGCGTGAAAACACTATCAATGCCGGATGATTTTCTATGCTCAGGCGAAACAGAAAGGCCTGCCACATAGTTACGCGAGAGCAGGTAGCTCTTAATAAATTGTCGCATATCCTGCAGGGTGATCGCTGCTATGCTGTCTTCAAAGGTGCTGTAATCGTTAAGGCTCACGCTGGTCCAATATCTGCCGATAAGGTCTATATGTTGCTCAGGATTTTTTTTCATTTGCCTGAAACTGCTGCTCAGATTTTCTTTTCCCAAACTCAATTCACTTTCATCAAGCAGTGCGGTGTCAAGAGAGAGTAATAGCGATCGGAAGCATTCATAGCCATCAGAAAGATGTTCATTTTCAGGCGTCAGGGTGAATGTGATTTGGCTGATATATTTACCAAGGTCGTTTTCCAATTTACATGATGAGATATGGCAACTATCTTTCAGGTAAATATTTAATTGCGAACCCGGGCTTGATAAAATTGAAGATAAAATCAGCGCGCAAAAATTTCCTTTTCGATCCTCATAAGTATTGGGTCCCGGAAATGCAATCTGGAAAAAAGCCTGTGTGGTACTGGAATTTTCATCTATCAGTTGCATACTGTTTAGCGTGGTTCGATAGTTTGGTGCAGGAAACCGTGTGAATGGATTCATTTCACATTTTTCCCAATTAACGAACTGTTTTCTAACAAACTCACTGAGTTCACGGGCTTTGACCGGGCCTTTAACGATTATCATGCAATTGCGCGGGCAGAAATAGGTATATCTCATTTTTACAAATCGCTGTGGCAGATAAGCAAGCATACTGTCTGTCCACATTTTCACTGCAGTTCGCCTTTTGTAGTTTTCTGTCCATAACGCTGACATTATTTTGTCCGACAGGCTAAAGGAGGCATCCTGTCTTAGCTGAACGTAATCCTGGTTTGCTTTCTTCGCAGCCTTTGTCAATTGTTCCGGGGTTACCGGAGCCGTTACGCTGAAATAGATGGCTTGCAGAGCTTTCTCTAAGTGGCTTTTCGGAAAAGAAAAGTTGAAATAAATTCCTTCAAGAAAAGTATAGCTGTGAATCGGGCTGAACAGGGAGTCATTGGCCAGTCCCGCTTCCCTGAGCGATGATTCAAACTTTGTTTTCATTAGTTGTTCGAACAAGTAAGACATGCCCTCGAACAATTCCCCTTCGGTGTAGGTGCCGATGTTAAATACGATGCCAAGTGATATATCGCTTGCAGAAGAATCCTGCACGACAAGCAGATCAAAGCGATTTGTGAAGCTGTAGTAGTATTCGTTTTTGTCGAGATAGTCCTGTGCTTCTGTCTGACTGCAGAAGAACAGCAACAACGAAAAAAGGATATTATACTTTAACAGCCTCATAAGAATGTCGGGAAACGCAGTTTTTTCTGAACAGGGCAAAGCTAACGAGAGTTTATTACTGAAGTGCTAAATGTAAATTCTGTTTTTTGGATTTTCTTTGCCGAAATGAGCTGTCGAATCGCAATACTGCTTTTAGTCTTGCTGGCTGCTTGTGATAATACTGCCGAAAAAAGCACGCAGGAGTATTCAAGCATTTTGACGTTTGGCCATGGCGGCAGCGGATTCAAGCCATGGTTGAGTGCGCTGCCTATGAATACTTTTGAAAGTATTGTCAATGCGATTGACAATGAAAAAGCAGATGGAGTCGAGGTTGACGTTCAACTAAGTTCGGATACCCAGCTTGTCGTTTTTCATGATGAATATTTAGATCGTTCTACCAACTGCGAGGGCAAAGTGAATAGCCGGAGCGTTGATGTGATTGAAGCTTGTTTGTATGATTGCATGGTTTGTAGCCTGGTTGGGAAAAAGTTTCAAGTGATAAAGCTTGAAAAAGTGATGGCTTATTTCTCAAATCATCCGCAACGGCCCTATTTGACGGTGGATATGAAGCTGAATCCTGATAATGATAGCAATGGTGCTGAATATATGGATTCCTTCATTGCCGCTCTGATTCAGATTACGGAACAATATAATTATCGTGACAAATTACTTATTGAAAGCACTTCGCCTGAATTTCTGAAAATGCTTGTTGTAAATGCTCCGCAGTTCAAGCTATTTTATTACCCGGAGAATTTTGAATCAGGATTAGCAATCGCCAAAGAGTTGGGTATTGTTGGGATCACGATCAATAACTCACTTATCTCAGCAAATCAAGTGAAACAAGCACATGAGTGCGGGTTGAAGGTTACAATTTGGGGAACGGGTTCAAAAAGCTCTAACGCTGACGCTATCAGCAAGGGTCCAGACTTTATACAAACAGACAATATTCCCAATCTCACTTCGCAACTACGATGAAAGATCAATTCACTCAATTAAATCTTTTGCTGAAACGACTTGGAATTGTTTTGCTGATTTATACCATCTGCAGGGTATTGTTCTATTGGTTTAATGCTTCACTCTTTCCCATCACGGTCGGAGGCTTCTTTAAGATTTTGGTATTTGGTTTACGCTTTGACGTTTCAGCAATAATATATTCCAACCTGCTTTTTATTACCTTGCATGTTATCCCATTGCCGCAAAGGGATAACTTATGGTATCAGCGGTTGCTGAAAGCGGTTTTCTATATCCCAAATACCATCGCATTGTTTCTGAGCGTAGCGGATTTTGAATATTTCCGTTACTCGCTGAAGCGAAGCTCATCGGATGTGACGGGTTTCTATTTTGATTTCATGAATCTCTTTGCGCAGTTCCTTAAGGACTTCTGGTATTTGCTTTTGATTTTAGGGGGCCTGCTGGTTCTTATGGAACTCCTTTATAGGAAAACGTCATTAAGCAAAGGATCGGTTAAGTATAACTATCCTTTGCAGTTCTTGTTGATGATCGTTGTTTCGGGTCTTGTCTTTCTCGGTGCGCGTGGAGGGTGGCAGATGAGGCCGATCACTCCAATCACTTCACTGCAATATGTGGATGCCACGCTTGCCCCTTTAGTTACTAACACTCCGTTTCATTTTTATTTTTCCTTGACTCAAAAGGGTGTTGATCTGAAAGATTATTTCTCCGATGAAGAATTAAAAGGAAAATTCAATTTCTGCCATACAAATGATACGGCACACTTAGCGGTTACATTTCCATTCTCTCGGGAGAATACCAATGTGGTCATTATTGTTCTTGAAAGTTACTCTCAGGAATTTATTGGCAGTTATGGCGCCCAAAAAAGCTACACGCCTTTTCTTGATTCGCTGAGCAAATATTCATTGGTGTATAAAAATATGTTTGCCAACGGCACGCGCTCGGTGGAGGGCATTCCCGCGATTTGCGCTTCCATGCCTGCATTGATGGACGAGTGTTTCATTTATTCGCCCTACCAGACCAACAAGATTGATGGACTGGGAACAGTGCTGAAAAAGATTGGCTATTCTACTGCCTTCTTTCATGGGGGGAACAACGGCACTTTTAATTTTGACAGCTTCGCAAAGCTTGCCGGATTTGATGATTATTACGGGAGAAACGAATACAACAATGAAGCCGACTATGACGGCAACTGGGGAATATTTGACGAGCCGTTCTTTCAATTTTCCGCACTGAAGATGGACGCCATAAAATTTCCGTTCTGCACGGTGTTATTTTCGCTTTCATCTCATCATCCATTTACAATCCCCAAGGATTTTGAAACGCAGGTAGATGATGTAGAAGATGATTTTCTTAAAAGCATGAGATATACAGATCATGCCCTGCGTAAGTTTTTTGAAACAACTTCAAAAATGCCATGGTATGAAAACACCTTATTCGTCATCACAGCTGACCACCGCGGTCCGGCTTTTGACAACTACTACCACACATGGACGGGCAGGTATGAAATACCGCTGATAGTTTTCAAACCCAACAGCGGCCTTCTCGGAGAGATTGATTTTCCCGTGCAGCAGATTGACATTCTACCGGGAGTACTCGATTATCTTAATTACCCATACCGGTTTTGTTCATTTGGTGAAAGCATCTTCCGAAATCCGCAGCACCGTTACATTTACCAATACCTCTCTGGCAATACGCAGATCTCAGATGGAAAATATGTGCTCCATTTTGACGGCAACCGGACAACGGCCTTTTACGAATACAAAAAGCATCATCCGCTGGAACCGGACATCCAAGGCATGATGCCGGATGATCAAAACCGATTGGAAGATAGATTGAAAGCAATTTTGCAGGTGCATAATGCAGTAATGGTGGAAAATAGACTGAGGCAATAGCGAAGGTCTTCATCCCCCAGTTTTTACTTCTCGTTTCATTAAAAATACCGTCCTTTGCAACCGACCCGTAAAAACGTAATTCAACAGGAGGATTTTTAAAACATGACAAAGAAAACCGGAAAGGCGAACGAGGAAAAAGCAGAGAAAGAGGAAAAAAACAGTGAGTTCACCGCACCCCCGGCAAGCCTGCTTTACGCATTATCGGCTCCTTTAAGGAATTATTTCACGCCCCAATTCTTCGGCCTTGAAAACGTTGACAAGGATAAGCCTGCTTTATACGTGGCAAATCATAGTATTTATGGCGTCACCGATGGGCCATTGTTCTTTCCGGAGTTATACAAGAAGAAAGGCATTTTCCTTAGGACTTTAGCGGACAATAAGCACTTTAATGTGTCAGTTTGGAAAAATCTGATGAGAGATTTTGGTGCCGTGCCGGGCAGCCGGGAGAATTGCGCCAACCTGATGAAGGCCGGTGAGCATATCCTCGTTTTTCCAGGTGGTGGCAGGGAAACATTCAAGCGGAAAGGCGAGAGGAATCAGCTCATCTGGAAACAAAGGACCGGCTTTGCGCACATGGCAATCGAATACGGGTATGATATCATTCCGCTCACTTCAGTTGGCGGAGATGATACGTATGATATTCTTGCAGACTCGAAAGAAATTCTCGATTCCTTCATTGGAAAATTTATTACCAAGTCCGGCTTGTATGATAAATTAAAACAGGGAGAATATCTGCCACCTATTTCAAAAGGATTATTGGGTACCGCAATTCCCAAGCCGGCAAAGATTTACGTTGCATTTGGCGAAAGAATTCCTACGAAAAAATTCAAAGGTGATACCAGCGATGATAATGTCTGGCAGGTGAGGCGTGAAACCGAATACTCCATGCTGAAGAGTATCATGGAGCTGCTTGAATTTAAAAAACACGATAAGATTCCTGCCCTGCGCAAGTTTCTTATCAGCATATAATTTTAGCCGTCAAAGGCCGTTTAAAATTTAACTTGCGGATGCTGAACCGATACGCCCTTCTCTTATTGACTTTTATGTTTTCCCGCGCTGATGCCGGAGATAGATATGAATTTACTGCCAGGATCGATCCCAATAACATTACCATAGCCCGTGACTCATTCGGAGTGCCGCACATTTTTGCTAAAACTGATGCCGAAGCTGCCTATGGTTTGGCCTGGGCAAATGCTGAGGATGGATTTGAAGTGATGCAGGAAATGATGCTCAGTGCCAAGGGAATGATGGGGAGAGTGAAAGGAAAGGATGGCGCTCCGATTGATTTTTTCCTTCACGCGATAGGAGCGAAGAAAATCGTGAATGAGCAGATTGAGGAGGATATTGCTCCCGAATACCTGCGCTACCTTGAGGGATACTGCCAGGGCATCAATGATTTTGCCGAGAAGAATCCTTCGCGAGTTATTTTGAATAAGGGTTTTCCTGTTACTCCCAAAGATATTCTTCAGGCTTATGTGCTCACGTTTTCAGCTTTGATGGGTGTATCAGGAAAAGTCAGTGATGTGGTAAAAGGGAAATATGACGACAAGATACCAGACATGAATTCGGAAGAGGAATTCAAGCCGATGGGCAGCAATGCCTTCGCGATGAACTCAACGATCACCACCGATGGAAAAACTTACTTGTGCATCAATCCGCACATGATGGTGGAGGGGCCGTTTTCGTTTTACGAAGCGCATGTGAGCAGCGAAGAAGGGCTGAATATGATCGGAGCGATATTTCACGGAGGCACTTCCATTTTTATGGGAAACAACGAGCATCTTGGCTGGGGCATGACTTATAATTACTTCGATGGGGTGGATGTTTATGCCATGAAGATGCATCCGCGGAAAAAACTGCATTATGAGTTAGATGGAGCATGGCATAAACTGGAGAAACGTCCGGTTTGGTTAAAAGTGAAGCTTGGAAAAAACATAACGCTTCCTGTTAGGAGAATGACATATTGGAGCGAACATCACGGCCCGGTGCTGGAATCTGAGGGAGGAAATTTTTATGCCATCCGCTGTCTTGGCTTTATGAATATCAAAGCCGGACAGCAGTATTACTACATGGATAAGGCGACCAATTATAAAGAATTCAAAGATGCTCTCGATATGCAGGGCATTGGTATGTTTAATATCGTTTACGCTGACAAAGAGGATAATATTTACTACATCAGCAACGGACTTATTCCGGACAGAGAAGTGAAGTATGACTGGTCGGGATTGATTCCGGGAAATGATTCAAAGTATCTCTGGCAAACTGCCATGAAAGTCGATAGCTTGCCCAAAAGTCTTAATCCCGAATGCGGATATGTGTTTAATATGAACAACACACCGTTCAATGCTACCTGCTTAGATCAGAAAGATGATCCGTTGAGATTACCTTCCTATGTGGATGGGAGGCCGGGAAATAATAATCGCGCTAACCGTTT
>CAYOYI010000126.1:0-10305 GCA_964408105.1 uncultured Chitinophagaceae bacterium
GCTGCCATTCATCTTCTCGCTCTCGGGATTGGTTTGGGAAGTTGCCTTGCCCGTGCTCATGCCCTACGAAATCTTAAGGAACCTGCGGGTTTGAAGCCGGTGTTCTTCAATGATAACCTTTTCGGAATCGCGGCTTTGCTCTGGATCGTCACTGGGTTGTGGAGAGCGTTTGGTGGTTTGGAGAAAGGAACAAATTACTATTTGCAAAGCCATGCGTTCTGGATCAAAATGTGCCTATTCATTTTGGTTTTTCTTATTGAGGTCACACCGATGGTAACACTTATCCGCTGGCGTATTGCTATCGGGAAAAAACGCACCCCGGATTTATCAATAGCAGGAAGACTTGGCATGATGAGCTATATGGAAGCCATCATAATGATAGTTATGGTGTTTGTGGCGGTAGGGATGGCGCGGGGATTATGGTTTAATTAAAAACAAAACTCAAACCACTTTCTCAACCGCAATTTCTGCACATTTAAAATGCCCCTTCGGACAAGCCTTAAATCCATGCAACCCACACGGACGGCAATCTAATTTTATTTCGGTTTCAATAATGCGTGAGTTGTCCGACAACGGTGTGAATCCGAATCCTGGAATAGTGGAACAGAAGATCGCGGTGACCGGTGCATTCACCGCAGAAGCCAGATGCAAAGGAGCCGAATCGTTCACATAATTCATCTCAGCGTTTTTCATTAAGGCTGCTGATTCCAGAAAGCTAAGCTGCCCGGCAATATTGATTACATTTTCCTTTGCAGATTTCTGCTTAATGTTTTCACAAGCGGGAATATCTTCCGGACCTCCAAGCAGATAAATACTAATGGTCTTGTCTATAAGTTGAATTAGCTCCACCCACTTTTGAGCAGGCCATTGCTTTGTGAGCCAAACCGATGTCGGAGCCATGCAAACATAATTCCCTGTTGGTTTTATTTTTTGAAAATCCTTTTCAGAAGGATAGAGCTTTGGCTTGACAAGGCTGTCATTCGTGAGATGCCGGATGAGCGAAATGTTTCTATCCACTTCGTGCCTTCCTTCACCGATTTCATGTTTTACTTTTTTAGTAAACAGGAATGAGAAAGGATTTTTGTCAAAGCCAGCAGTTTCTTTGGCTCCCGAAAAAGCAGTCAGCAACCCTGTAGGGAAAAATCGTTGGAGGTTTACAACAAGATCATATTTCTTACTGCGCACTTGCTGAAGTAAGGAATACAGATGGCTATACTTGTTCCTTTTTTTATCCCAAATCAGAATTTCATTGATCTTATGATTATTAGCAAGCAGGCTTTCGTTTCCCTTTCGCAGCAGGAAGTCAATTTTAGCATCGGGATAAAGTGCATGGAGTTTCTCAACCAGTGGAGTGGCAAGTATCACATCGCCAATGAAGGCGGTTTGAATGATAAGGATGCACATGAAGGAAGTAAAAATAAAGGAATTAGAACGGGAGAGCCTGAAACATAGTTTGATAAATCAATTGTTACTCGGACAATTGTTGCTCTTTAGTTGCACCATCCGAGCAATCCAAAGCAACTAAAGCGGCCATACTTCCGAAAACCAAGATTGCAATTTTATCCTGATCAATAAACGAATTGAAAAAGCCATGAAAAAAATATCCAATCAAGCTTAACAAAATCCCGGTGGCTAGAAATTTATCTTTTGGATCATTGCTCCGGTTAATTATACTGAAGCCGGTAGCAATGCTGACCAGAACAATTAAAATGAAATTCAACATTCCAGGCAATCCAGCCTCTGAAAGGTAGGTCAGATATTCGGAATGAGCGTTTCCTTTGTCTCCGTGAAAAGTGCTGAGATAGGTCATTTCATTTCTCGTTTGGAATCTTCCGTACTCAAATTGATAAGTTCCGGGACCAAAGCCTGTAATCGGACGCTCCTGAAACATTCTGATTGCACAAACCCATCTGTTGATCCTTTCCAGGTTTGAATTATCGGTGCTTATATTGGTTACCGATTGCAGGTGTTGAGCATAGTTTGGCTGGTTGCTTACGGCCTGGGTTTCCTTGATGATCTTGTAAATAGCGTTATAGGAAACAAAAACGACACCTGCTGATAAGGTTAAAAGGATCATAAAACCGCGCATTCGAAGTTTGAGTAAAATCAAACCGTAGAAAGTGAAGGCAACAATAAGGCTTAGTGTTGCCGCTCTTGAGAATGAAAGTATTTCCGCAACGAACATTAGTGCAATTACTATTAGCAGCGAAAATTTAAGCAATACCGGGAAGCGGAAGCTTTTTGACTTAATAAGTAGAACGACAAAAACCGGCAGCAGGAAGGCTAAAGTGGTGCCGTAAACAGTGTGGTCGGAGTAAAAAGGCTGCGTTATCAGGAAGGATGTTTGTACGGTAAAATTATGGTGAGCATGATTTGAAAAGACTTTAAAAATCACATAGATCAGCCCAAATGCGTACAGGAAGTAAAATTTTGGTATGTTTTTTTTGTTTTGAAACCAGTGTGCAAAAAAAAGAAAATAAGCACCTACAAATCCCGCTCTGACCATGACGCGCTTAAGAGATACCACTACGTCTTTGCTGTAAAAGCTGGACAGAATCAGCCAGCCTAAATCCACTAATAATAAGATGGTGAGTGGATGGGTAAGAATTCTTTTATCAAGAAATCTATCAGAAAGAACCTTCCAAAGCAGAATAAGAATCAGTAAAATAACCAGGGGCTCACCGGGTATTGACATCATTGCCTCCGATCCTCCAATTCCGTATCTAACGGAAAGCGGTATGCTGATGATGGACAGATAAATCAGATATTGTTTCCCAAAAAGGAGCAGGTAAACAAAAAGTGCGGCAACTGCGGCAATTATTGTTAGTTGCAGGTAGTCATACCGGGTATTAAGCAGGCTGTAGCTGATGAACACAATCAGCAAACCGATCAACACATAAGCAGTAGAATTCGGATGCCTTTTGTGCAACAAAATCATTTAGTAATGATTTGTTCCCGGATGGATTGGAACTTCTGGTTAAAAACCAAAACCAGAATGGTAAGCACCAGGGTTGCGGAAACCGCTATCAGCGCATTAAGTCTATATGATGGTGAAATTTTTTTAAAAGAGGGCTTGGCTCTGTCCACAATGTACACTTTTGTAAAAGGCTTGCTGATTATGCTTTTAGTATAATCTAATTTTTCCTTGAGTTTATTCAGCCGTTGTTTCTCCAGCGAATAAGCGCTTAATAACTGTTCATCTTTTAGTGGAATTTGAATTTGTTTTTTTTCAGGGTCATTAAAGTTGTAATTGGATTTGAAGAATAGCGCATTGAGGTTTCCGGTTTCATCTTGTTCAATCCGGGTATTCAGACTGTCAAGCAGTTTATCAACCCACTCACGCTGAGTTGTATAATCATTTTCTACAGTCGAAAGCTGTTCCTGGAAATTTTCCCTGAAGATCTGTTCGCGCAAGTCATCGATAATGTCAATTATTCTGTTTACGATATTCGCGGAGAGCTCCGGAGACTTCATTTTAGCTGAAATAACGATGGACATATATTTCGAGCGGGAAAAATTAATATCTCTGATGTATTTCTTGTCCAGCTTGAATTTCCAATCAAGATGAGTGGTATCAAGCTTATAATATTCAATCAGATTAAACTCATTAATGATGCTGTCCCGCATTACCTTTGATTCCAGGATTTGCATTAGCCGGTCAGCCTGCATATCGAAGCCAAAGTCAGGTCGTTCCAAAACTTCTTCCAGGGAATTTGAATAGGGTGGAAATATGGTCCCGTAGGAATAGAATTTTGGAGGAATAAAATAGGTTACGAGAATCGAAAGGGCAAATGCCGCAAGCGTTGCAGTAACAATCACCCATCTTTTTTGATAAACCAGCCTGAGAAACTCAATTGTGTCTATTTTTTCGTCTTTAAACAGGTCCACTATATTGTATGCTTTTTTGTGAGTTGATATACTTTCAAATATACTATTCCCCGCTTACCATTTTGAACGCTTTCCATTGATGCAATGGAACCAGATGAAATACCATGGGTTATTAGTAATTATCGGATTTGGAAAAGTATTGCATATCCAAATCATAAAGGTACAGGGTTTCGGAATCCTGAAGGCGGAATTCTTGCATTGGCAGGTAACCGGTATAGGCTTGCATTTCACCCTCAAATGGACCCTTTCTTATGACTGCCAGCTTTGAAGCCCCTTCCTTCATTAAAAGGTATATCAGTGTTGGATTCAAATCTTTTTGAGGGATAGACCATCCATTTCTTCTCGCGCGATAAAGAAGCAAAGGACATCTTGGATCTAATCCGCCATAAGAGAAAACTATCAAATCTTCCTCAGTGGTCTTTTCTTTTACCAGTGTTCCGGCAAGCTCCATGATCTTCTGATTTTCATAATAATTTATTTCCGCATAGGAAAAGTTATACGTGATTATAATGAACAACAGCAATGCTCCCATAGGTTTGGAGAGAATGGAAAGCTTTTTATCCATATGACGTTTTAGCTCAAGCAAGGAAACTCCAATCAAAATAGCGATTGGCGCAGTAAACGGAATTTGATAGTAGTTATGATGAACGTTTAGATTGAAAAAAATCAGCAGATAGCCAAATACCCCCGCAAGCCAAAGTCTGTAGTATAATATTTGTTTCCCTCTGACAAATACACCGATCATCGCAAGTATTATCCCAGGGCCGCTTGCAACCTCATATAAAACCCTTTTAAAAATTTTCTCCCAGAAAGCTGGGTTTAATCTTTGCTGGAACGGCCCAAAGTACCAGTGGGAGTTGTCGACAAATTTTCGGTAGGTGGGAATAAAGTTCCACTCAGGTGCAGATCCATTAACAGAAGATGCATAATTCATCCAAAGCCCGAAAAAAGCGACAGGAAGAAAAATGAAGACTGCTGATTTGACAACAAATTTCGTATCCCAATTTTTTAAATAGTACCAGGCCATCGGAATTAATAGTGGAACGATGTAAGGAGCTTTAACCAGAAAAGCCATCGTTGCATACAAGCTACCCAGCAAAAATTGAGGAAGGTTTTTACTGTTAATGCCTTTTAGAAAGTGAAAGGTCATTCCAAAAACAAGGAACATGGTGGCAAAGTCAATTTGTAAAGCCCTTGAGTAAAATAAACCAAGGGGCATTGAGAGATAAATGATAACTGATATCTGAGCAAGGGACCAGCCCGATAGGAAGCAAATCAATCGATATAAATAAACCGCGCTGAGCAAATAAAATATCAGAAAAACGAGCCTGGCTACTATATGGCTTGGTGCTAATAACTTATAGAACCAGGCAATGATAGCTTGAAAAATGGGAAACTCTAACACCAGGGTTTTATGACCTCCCATCCAGCAGACCTGAGGATGAAAAATGTCAATACCCGTTTTATAGAATGCCCAGATGTAGTTAGCAGTATCGCATTGGCGCCAGGCATGTGGCGTGTCAATGGATTCCCCAAAATGGAGAAACCGAAGGCTGATCAAAACAGCAGCCGTCAGGAGAAATATCCATTGGGTAATAGAGTTGCCATGGTGTTTCATGTGTTTCTACATTGAAAGCCGCTTGAAGATTCTTTCGGGTATGAGCCGGATAACAAACATTATCCATTTCCATTGCCATTTGGAATAAACTATTGCTCTTTTTTTCTGGTATGCTTGATATATATCCATGGCAACTTGCTCTCGGGATGCTATCAATAATTTTGGAAAACTTTTTCCCTTAATCATTTTGGTGTTTACATAACCCGGCTTAATAAGAATTACATGAATGCCGAATTCGTGCAGCGCGCTGCGTAATCCATTCAGGTATGCAGAGAATGCGGCTTTCGCACTTCCATAAATATAATTCGAACGCCTTCCGCGATCTCCGGCTACTGACGATATTCCGATAATGGTGCCTTTGCGATTTTCTTTGAGGATTGGAACTAATGCATTAAGAATAGAAACTGCACCGGTAAAATTTGTTTCGATTATTTTTTTTGCCTCTTCAAAGTCATTTTGGGCTTTTATTTGATCACCGAGATATCCGAAGGCGCACAAGACAATGTCAGGACAATGATCCAGTTTTTTTACCAATTGCAGGTGAGTAGTGAAATCAAGCGCATCAAAATGTTCAAGGGTCACCTTGCTTCCATGAACATTTTCAAGCTCTGATTTGAAATCTCGTATGTTATTCAAATAACGGGAGCACAAAATGAAATCAAAATCATGCTTTGCAAAGACTTTTACAGTAGTCTTCGCCATATCAGAATTGGCTCCTAAAACCAACATTAGTTTATTCATTAGTGAGTTAACCGGTCGGATTGAAGTGATCTAAAATGGTTACTTGTGATGTACTTCTTGTAGGTGCTCTGAAACATTTCTTTTGACATGCGGGAATCTTTGGCAAGATAAAGTTTGCCTCCGGCATCCTTTACCAAAGAATCAAGATTATTAAGCAGCTTAAATACAGACGCTGATATCTTAAAATCTAAAGCTAAGGTCCATCCCTCTTCCGGGAAAGACATATAGCTATAGTCTTCGCCTTTGCCAAAGGCCTTGAGTACCCCCAAAAAAGCTGTTTCACCACTGGAGCAAATAGCATTTATAATCTGTCGCAATGTTTTTCCGGAATCTTTAGGAATCACGAACTGGTACTGGGTGAATCCCTTTTTTCCGTAAATACGATTCCAGTTTTGGATGCGATCAAGTGGAAAGAAAAACGGATCATAATGGATTTGGCTGGCAGAGTCACTTTTGCGCAGGTGATAATACAGAAGGTTAAAGGCAGTTATGCTTGTTACGCCAAGGATAAAAGAGGGTAAGTAAAAGGGAATATTTAGTAACGGACGTTTATGGTTTTGTTTCAATGCAGGTGTATTTAATAGGTCAGCGTGTTCTCCCAGGAACAGAATAGACCTTCCTAAATTCTTCCCCGCGATCACGCAGTCAATCCACGCCACTGAATAAGTGTAATCGGCATATTCATCAAAAAGTAACAAGGTTTCTTCGAGATTTTTTGTCCGTATCGTCCTTTGTCGTATGTATGGGCTGGTAATTGGCTTCAGGCCTATAGTTACCTCAAGGATGATCCCCGTTAATCCCATGCCTCCGCAGGTTTTCCAGAACAAGTCCTGATTGATTTTTGGAGAACATTTAACAATGGAGCCATCTTGGAGCATTAAGGTTAATTCGATTAGATATCTTGAAAAGCTACCTTCTTTATGATGATTTTTTCCATGAATATCCGCAGCAACTGCTCCTCCCATGCTTATATATTTTGTTCCCGGCACCACGGGGAGAAAAAAGCCTTTAGGAACAATTTCATCGAGTATCTCCGAAAAGAGAGTCCCTGATTGACAGGTCAAAGTCTTCTTTTCAGTGCTGACTGACAAAATGCGATTTAACCTGGCAGTTGAAAATATCTTTTGTGCCAGAGAAGAATCCCCATAGCATCGCCCGTTGCCTCGTGCGATCAGCCCATTATGTTCTTTGACATAAGTTGCGATTTGCTCGTAAACGTCACTTTGAAATATTTGTGCCTGAACCTTTGGGTAGTTTCCCCAATTAGAAACACTATGGGCAGCAGATTCAATAAGTTTGTCATGCTGGTATCCGGTCATTCGATGCAAAATATTAAAGAACATCAACAATTTCCTCTGAGTTATTCAGGTTTGCTTACCACTCCTTATATGAAGATCTGTTTCAAATATATCTTTACAAAACGCCTTGTTGCTACTGTTTAATGGAAAAACCTAAGCTGCTACTTGCAATATTTGATCTTGACGGAACCGTTACTAAAAAGGATACCTTGTTGGAGTTTATTCGCTTTGTTCATGGCTCGTCAAAGTTGAGACGAGGACTTGTTCTTTTAAGCCCGGCTGTCATTATAAGTAGTATAGGACTTATTACAAGCCAAAGCCTAAAAGAGATTTTTCTGTCATATTTTTTTAAGGGAATGTTGCAAACTGAGTTAGTTGATCTGGGGGATTCGTTTGGGGAAAAAGTGTTGCCTGCAATTTGCAGGTCAAATGCGATTAAAAAAATCAGGTGGCACAAGGAACAAGGTCACTCGGTTGTCATTCTAACTGCATCTTGTGATTTATGGCTGAAAAAGTGGTCTCAGCACCTACAAGTGATGTTGGTATCATCAGAAATGGAGTTCAACGATAACCGGGCAACGGGAAAGCTTAAGGGGAATAACTGCAAGGGGAAGGAAAAGGCGATCAGGCTCAAACAAGCATTTAACCTTTTGGATTACTCATACATATACGCATACGGAAACAGCAAGTCTGACCGGCATTATTATGAGTTGGCAAACGAGTTTCATCACAAAGCTTTTTAACCCAACATGCTTTTCCCGTACAGAATGAAAAGAAAGGACAAAAGCCAAATTGCTGTCATGACAATAATTACTTTATCTGTTAACAATACTTTTACCGGATCATCAGAGCTATCCTCAACAATGGTCAACTGAAGGTATCTCAATATTCCAATTGTAACGGGAATGGCGGTAAAATAAAGATTCATTGATCCAACTCTTTCTATGACTTCTGTTGAAACAGTGTACATTGCATAGGCTACGATAATTATTGAAGCAAAAACAGACAAAGCCACATTGGTGAATTGAACATTATAGCCGTGTATGGATTTCCTTACGGGAGCATAGCCATTTTCTAATAGTAAAAGATCACTTCTTCTTTTAGCGAGTACGAGAAACATAGCTGTTAAAAAGGTCATAATCCCCAACCAGTGTGAAATAGGTATCGCCCCAATTACCCCACCGGCAAAAATTCTCAAGATGTATCCAAAGGAGATAACAGAGATGTCTATGATTGCAAAGTTCTTCAGCCAATTGGTGTAGGAAATATTGAGAATAACGTAGCCAAGTACCAGGATCGAAAAGTTATAGCCTAAAAGAAGTGATACGAATCCCCCCGCAATCAAAAGGGAGGAAGAAAAGGCAATGGCAGTTTTGACAGCCACTTTGCCTGTAGCTAACGGTCTTAGTTTTTTTACCGGATGCAGCCGATCGAAGTCAAGATCCTTCAGATCATTGATGATATAAATGGCGCTCGCAACTAATGAAAATGCAATGAATCCTGCAAAAGTTTCAGCAACAAGATTTTCATCAGTGAGCTTTCCTGAAAAAATCAGCGGAAAGAAAAGCAGTAGGTTTTTAATCCAATGATTGACGCGTAAAAGTTCTAATGTAATACGTATTGTCATGGTCAAAGGCCGAACTGATTACTCATAGCTTTCCTGATTAAACTTAATTACGGAGCTCTGATCGGTAAAAAATTGTTCTTTAGCATCTTTAGTTTGGCAATTGTTTATGCTCAAGACCGCTGGTCCGTATTCCGGTTTTTTTTGAAAGGCCATGAAAGCAGTGTCACATCTACTGACTGCAATGTTCTCAACTTCAACATCGGACCTATCCTTTGAAACAATGCATACGTGAACATTATAGAACGTGCATGAGCTTATATTAACCGTTGATCGTTCTCCTGAACTAACAGCTTTATCCCGAACGTCTTGAAATTCACAATTAGTCACCTGAGATTTGCTGCCACTGAAGTCAATAGCATCGTTTTTGATGTCGGAAAACGATGAGCCTTCAATTGAGCCATCGCTAAAGTCAATGTCAACTGCATCAGAGCTGCAATCATAGAATTTGGTATTCGAAACGGTATAGCGGGAATTCAAAATATTCAAGGCATCTTCATATCCGATATGTTCAAAGCGACAATTACCTATACTTACATCAGCGTTGAAAAAAGTAACTGCTCCTGTAAAGTAATGATATGGCACTCCTCCTGAATTCAAATTCCTGAACAAGGCATAGCTTATTTCACTTTTCGCAGCGGCTTTAAGCACAAATAAACCTTTGCCTGATAAATCCGAAGAAAATATCTCTACCGGCTTGCTTTCTGCCCCGGATATTTTCAAGGGAGACCGCGACATGATGTAGGCGCCATTTCGCAGGTCAATACGAACTCTTTCGGGAATAAATGAATGATTATAGTTGTAATCGGGATATTCGATATTTAGGAGCTTAGATATTGTGTGTATATCCGCGTTAAGGCGATCCATTAAACTGCTTACATAGACTTCCTGTGAAAAATTTTTGAGGTGGCGGATATATAGATTATAAAACTGAGGGTCATTAAATAGTTGGAGCAACACATAATCAGAACGATTCCCAATTTGTTGGTGCTGTCCTTTGTTAAAAGACAAGTAAGGTTTCTTAAACCACTTGTAAACGCCATTGGTCGCATATCCATCGAAAGCTATGGGCTCCAGTAATCCGGTAATGGGATTAAAATAGAATCTCAGGTTGTGCAACACAAGGCTATGATAAG
>CAYOYI010000127.1:0-10106 GCA_964408105.1 uncultured Chitinophagaceae bacterium
AGTATGTGTTCTCTCAAATTCAACTAAACATTGAGTTTTTTATTGAAGAAATAGTAATTGAGAACAATTTAGCTTTTGCCACTACGACCTCAAAGGGTTCGACATTAATTCATGCCACCGGACAAACGGTACCTGAAGAAAACAGGGAATTATTCGTTTTTGAAAAGGTAAACGGTGAATGGAAAATTGCCAGGTACATGTTTAACAAGATGAGCCCACAGAAATAAAAGACTACGTACAACAACAGGCATAGAAAAGCGGGCGAAATACTTATCTGAAAGTTTTATTCCTTTTATTAGCTTAATAGTATGGAAAAGATTGTTGGGTTTTAATACACGCCTTTCTTTGCGTGCTGAACCGTTAGCAGAAAACTGAATCAGCCCCTATCCTCGGCTATTAATCAACGCCCCTATTCCATAACCCGCTTGGAATTGATATTTTAGCCCAACATTCCCATGAACACGTTTCGCTTTGTTGTGTTTGCTTCGGTCACCCTTGTGCTCTGTATGTTGTTCAGCTATAAGATGGGCCCTCTGCCTCCTTTGGGTAACTTCATCAGCCCGTTCACCGGCTTCTGGCAAAATGCAGAGGCCGCAGATGACGGGCTTGTGTTTCCCGCAGGCCTGGAAAGCCTGAAAGACGAGGTGGCTGTTCTCCTCGATGAGCAGCGCGTGCCGCATGTGTTCGCAAAAAACGAGTACGACCTTTATTTCATGCAGGGCTACTGCACCGCCCGTGACCGCCTATGGCAGATGGAATTCATGATCATGGCAGCCAGCGGGCGCGTATCGGAGGTCATCGGCAGCCGGGCGTTGGAGTTTGACCGCACGCAGAGGCGCATCGGTATTCCCTATGCCGCGAAGAATGCCATCGCGCAGCTCTATAAAGACAGCCTCTCACGGGCCGTGCTCAGCGCATATTCTGCCGGGGTGAACGCCTATATCAATTCGCTGGAATACAAAGACCTGCCGCTGGAATATAAGCTGCTCGATTACCAACCCGAACTATGGTCGCCTTTTAATTCCGCGCTGCTGCTGAAGTATATGGCGAACATGCTTACCGGCAAGGATTATGATATTGAATATTCCAATGCGCTGAAATTTCTCGATAAACAAACCTTTGATGTTTTGTTCCCCGATTTTCCGCCTGGGCTTGACCCGGTGATCCCGGCAGGGACGCCATTTCATAAAACTACTTCGTCCGTTAATGATACTGCAAACACATCCGCTTCCCTTTCTTCAATGCTCATGGATCCATTCATTCCATCGGCTTTTGAAAACGTGGAATGGAGTAAGGGAGCCGGCAGCAACAACTGGGCGGTGTCGGGCAACAAGTCCACCACGGGCTATCCCATGCTGTGCAATGATCCGCACTTGAGGCTGCAAGTTCCGTCAATATGGTATATGCAGCAGCTAAATGCACCCGGGATAAATGCATTTGGCGTAACGATACCCGGTGCTCCCGGCATCACGCTTGGGTTTAATGACCACATTGCGTGGGGCGTCACCAACGGCAGCATGGATGTGCGCGACTGGTATCGCATCGAATTCAAAGATTCAACAAAAAACGAATACCTTTTTGACGGCAAATGGCTGAACACAAAGAAAGTGGTGGAGGAGATCAAAATTCGCGACCAGCAGTCATATTTCGATACGATGATCTACACTCATCACGGCCCGGTGACGTATGACGGCACTTACGGTGATAATGATTCAGCAATGCTCGCGCTCCGCTGGACGGCACACGACCCGTCAAACGAGATGAAGACCTTCTACCTGCTGAACCGAGCAAAGAATTATGATGAATATATCGCTGCGCTGGACCACTATGAATGTCCCGGACAGAATTTTGTCTTTGCAAGTGTTTCCGGGGACATTGCCATAAAGGAGCAGGGGAAATTTATTCTGAGAAATAAAGGTGAAGGAAAATTTATTCAGGATGGCACAACCTCCGAATCAGAATGGGATGGATTCATTCCCTTTGAAGATAATCCTCATGTGAAAAACCCGCCTCGCGGATTTGTGAGCTCCGCCAATCAACATCCAACGGATACCACATATCCTTACTATTATATCGGCATTTATGAATACTACCGCAACCGCAGGATCAATAATGTGCTCTCATCAAAGGAAAAATTCTCACCTGAAGATCTGCGCCTGCTTCAGAATGACAACTACAATATGATGGCCTCTGAAGCGCTGCCATATCTGCTCACCATGATTGACGCGGGCAATATGAGTGATGCAGAGAAAAAAGCTTTTCATGAACTGACATTCTGGAATTTTTATAATGACCGGGGGCTTACCGCTCCAACTTATTTTACGGTGATGTGGGATAAGTTTTACAGCCTTTTGTGGGATGAATTTATCCCCGAAAACAAAAAAGGGCTCACCGCGCCTGACGAATACAACACGATCAGTTTCATCATCAACTCACCGGAGCATGACTTGGTTGACAATAAAGAAACGCCTGAGCGGGAAACGCTCACAAGCCTTGTTCAGCAAGCTTTCAGTGCGGCAGCCAAAGAGCTTAAAGCTTGGGCAGATTCTGCAGGTATGGAGCCGGAATGGACGACATATAAAGCAACAGCCCTTGCCCACTTCCTGCGGATTGATGCCCTTGCCATAAAGAAGCTGCCCATTGGCGGTGACCTGCACATTGTAAATGCAACGAGCAGCACGCATGGCCAATCCTGGAAAATGATCGTGGCACTGGGCGACTCTGTTAATGCGTGGGGAATTTATCCCGGTGGGCAATCAGGGAATCCCGGCAGTCCGTTCTATTCTGACTTAACTGATAAATGGGCAAATGGCGAGTACAATCCCCTGCTTTTGCTTCAATCAGCCGATGATGCAGACAAGAGAATTGTTTCGCGAACAACTATCAAACCAGCGGAATGAAGTTCATACTATCAATAATACTAACCGCCTTATTAAGCCTTGTGCTACAACTTTTCCTGCCGTGGTGGACTATCGTGATCGCAGCGTTCATAGCGGGAGTTGTGATACCGTTGGGTGGATTCAGGGCGTTTCTCTCCGGTTTGCTGGGTGTGGCGATCGTTTGGTGGGTTTACTCGCTCATGATTGACATGCAAACAAATTCAATCCTTTCGGAGAAGATCGCGGTAATGTTTCATGCTGGCAGCCCGTTGATACTGATTTTGCTGTGCGGGCTTCTTGCGGGAGTGATTGGCGGTTTCGCCTCGCTGAGCGGGAAGGCGCTTCACGGGATAATCAAAGGCCAATGAACCTGAGCCGGTATATCTTTTTATTTGGAATCGTTTCCGGGATATTCTCATTCTCCTGTGAGCCTTTACAGGAAGACCTTGTGATTGACGGCACATGGGAAGTTGTGAAAGTGGAATTGAATAACCAGCCTCAGAATGTGATGGAGATATTTCTGCAGGACTACAAGTCATTTGCCGCATGCTGCAAGTATATGGTTGACTTTCGGGATGATTTCACCTGTTCCGGCACCTATATAAAAAATGACTCCGTCATTTATACCGTTGAGGGAGTGTGGGAGCTGAGAAAATTTAATCTGATCTACGTGAAGCTTGACAAGTACGTAGATGCCTTACTGGATGTGGATCGTCATAGTGATAAATATTACTCGCTTCAATCTGATCAAAATACCGTTCAGGTATTAGGGAATGTGCTGCCCGTGAAGCTTGAAATTAAAAGAACCGATACTTAGTTTCCTGCCGATGCCTGTTGTGCCATCCTCATGTACTTCTGCTGAGTAGCTGCATCACCCTTTTTTTCATAGCACAAAGCCAGGCTTTGATACAACTCCGCCTCAAGAGCTTTGTCAAAAGAAACATACTTCAAAGCTTTGTTGAACTCAGCGATCGCGGCATCAAATTCACCCCTCATCACATAGGCGCTTCCAAGATTTTTGTATGGATCAGGAAAGCGGGTATCAATCTTCAGCGCGAGACTGAAATACTTCATTGCATTTTCAAGATCGCCACGCTCACCGTAGATCACTCCAAGATTATTGTAAACCTTCCACTGACCAACCTGCCTGTCAATTGCGTTTCTATAGTCCGAAACAGCTTTATCATTTTCTCCCTTGCGGTAATATGCAAGTCCGCGCTGGCCAAAGGCATCAGGATATTCAGGGTAGATCGCAAGGGCGCGATTATATTCCGCAATCGCGGAATCAAGAAGCTGGATTTTAAGCTCGTTATTAGAAGCTTTCATTGCCTTCTCTTTCATGATCTCGTTACCATGCCAGTAGTGAAGTCTTGCACTGTTTGGCGCATGTTTCACATCGGTGGAATAAACTGTGTAGTGATCGCTCCACGCAGGATTACGCGCAATGGTAAGTGCAGATGCAACCCCTGAGATCAGCAATACCACAGCAACGGTTGCCATGTTCATCCTGACCACCTGCATCAGATTGCCTGCTCCGGCAAGATTCGAACGCAGCAGCATTTCAAGGATGCCTACAAAGGCAATGCAAAAGCCAAGTGACGGCACATATAAAAATCGCTCTCCGAAACCTGAGCCAATCGTGATAACGAGATTTGAGTACAGTGAAATCGTGATCAAATAAAAGGAGATCCCGAAAACCCATAGTTCCTTTTTTCTGATTCTCCAGATGACAATACCGACTAATGCCGCATACGCCAGAAAAGAAACTATCGGGCGATAATCATTCCACCGCACTATCGGGATTTGATTGTAAGCGTAATCAATCGAAAGCGGATGCGGGATAAATAACATTCCAAGATATTTCCCAAGAATCATGACCGCTGTTGCTGTTTTACTTGCCACGTCTGTTGCCGCCACTAAAAAGTTGTCAATCAGCAAAACATCGGGTATGTCCCCGATCTCACCCAACACGATTTTCCTGAGAACAAGATATACTCCTGCTCCGGCAACAAAAAATCCGCTCATCGTCAGGTTTTTCTTAACCGGGGTATCAGTAAAAAAATAAAGCATCAGCGGAACAATCCCCAGTATGGTAATAGAACTCTCCTTTGACATGAAGGATAAAAAGTAAAGCACTGTGGCAATCGCCATTGTCAGCGTTTTACCATTTTTCAAATAATTCAGTGTAAGATGCAGTGCGCCAATCACAAACAGGAACGACAATATCTCATCACGGCTTTTAATGTTTGCAACCACTTCCGTATGAATGGGATGAGTGATAAAAAGCAAAGTGATAAGTAGCGGTAAAATCAGAGATACGTTTGGCATGAGCTTGCGCAACAGCATAAAAAGCAGGTAAGCCGTAAGGGCATAAAGCAACACATTGATGAGATGCCCGGGGAAGGGATTATTCGGGAAAAGCTCCCACTCAACCGCAAACATCACAAGCGAAAGCGGCCTGTAGAGCGTTCCTTTAGCAGTCCAGTACCCTGCTCTGTAGTCGGTCACCAGCAGGTCAGGAATTCCTGCAAGGCCCTGCTTTACGTAGTGATTCTCTATGATTGCATTGGAATCATCCAGCAGGAAACCGTGACTAAGCGTATTGGCATAAAGCGAGAAAGCAATTACTGCCAGAATAATTCCAAGAACGCGAATGTGCTTTTTATCCTGTCCGGCCGTTTCATTCTTCGGCTTGTGATGGATCGCCTCCTGCTTTTGCTGGGCAACTTTTTCCTTCCGCGTGAGTTTTCTTTGTTCAGACATTTTTCGCTCACGACAAATATATTAGTTAGGTTGACGCGGGAATGGTATTTTTAATTTTTCACGCACATTTATGGCCCAGGATTCCGCTTACGACTACATTATTATCGGTTCAGGATTTGGAGGAAGCGTATCCGCCATGCGGCTCACCGAAAAAGGGTATTCCGTTCTCGTTATTGAAAAAGGAAAGCGTTTCCGGGCAAAGGATTTTCCAAAGACCAATTGGAACATATTCAAATACCTGTGGGCTCCAATTATTAAATGCTTTGGCATTCAAAAACTCACTTTCTTCAAAGAGGTATTTGTTTTGAGCGGTGTTGGAGTTGGCGGTGGCAGCCTCGTTTATGCGAATACTCACTTTGTTCCGCCCGATGCCTTCTTTGAGAATCCTTCGTGGGCAAAGTTTAAAGACTGGAAGAAAACACTTATGCCTTATTACGAGCGAGCGAAATTCATGCTGGGCACAACAAAATATAACAAGCTTTACGAGGGGGATAAGATTTTGAAAGAGATCGCCAGCGACATGGGCAAAGCCGAATCATTCGACAACGTGAATGTGGGCGTTTACTTCGGTAATACTGAAAAAGAAGTTGATCCGTATTTCAGCGGATTGGGGCCGATGCGCAAAGGATGCCAGGAATGTGCAGCCTGCATGGTCGGCTGCAGGCATCACGCAAAAAATACGCTGGATAAAAATTATTTGTGGTTTGCCGAAAAATTCGGTGCCGAAGTTCTGCCCGAAACACTTGCAACCAGAATTGAGTTTAAGGACGGCATCTATGAAATCCATACAGAATCGAGCACTTCATGGTTTCTAAAAAAGAAAAAAGTCTTTCGGTCAAAAGGACTAATCATGAGCGGAGGTGTTCTGGGCACCATGCCATTGTTATTACGACAGAAGTATGAAACAAAAACTCTTGAGAATCTTTCCGATACTTTGGGCCAGCAGCTTAGAACAAATTCGGAAATGCTCTGCGGGGTGAATTCTTTCGACAGAAAACTAAATCACGGCATTGCAATAAGCAGTGTCTTTAATCCTGATAAAGACACCCATATCGAGATTGTAAAGTTCCCCGATAGGTCAGGATTACTGGCCCGCTTGGGTACAATCGCTACAGGACCGGGAACACCAATGGTGAGAACGGTCAGACTGATCGGAAACATTATAACCAATCCATGGAAACTTATAAGAGGTTATCTCAGCACCAACATCACAAGAAATTCAATTATTCTGCTGGTGATGCAAACGCTGGATAATTCAATGAAGCTGGTCTGGAAAAAAGGATTTTTCGGAGGCAAAATGACCATTGACAATCCGGGCAAAAAAGTTCCGGCATACATTGACATTGGCCAGCAGGTGATGCACCGCTACGCAAATAAAGTGAATGGCTTTGGCGTAAATGCTATTACAGAGATCACGCTCAACATGTCAACTACCGCGCATATTCTTGGCGGCTGCCCAATGGGGGAATCAAAAGAAACAGGAGTTGTGAATGACAAATTTGAGGTTCATGGGTACCCGAACATGTATGTTTTGGATGGGTCTATTGTTTCCGCAAATCTTGGTGTAAATCCAAGTCTTACAATCACTGCATTAAGCGAGTACGCAATGGATCAAATCCCAAGAAAAGAAGGCTTTTCTGGAAAAACTCTGGAAATGCTGATGCGCGAGCAGACTACTGCACACATCTCAGGCTGATGCTCCGTTCCTAAAAACAACCAATCGGTCTTCTCCGACCTGATCCTCAGTAACAACCTCGCCAGCTATTTTAGGAGCGGGAATACCATCACCGAAGTACTCAATACCGGTGAATACTCTCGCCTCATCCCAAAGTCCCTCGGCTATAAAACTGTTAAGGATCTTTGCGCCACCTTCAACAATTACAGACAGAATATTTCTCCGGTATAGCTCATTTATCAGATCTACCAAAAACGTTTTTTCATTATCGAGCTTCACGCAGGTAAGGTTCTTTTTGCCATTCCCATCTTTCATAGTAAAAATGATTGTCGGCACCGAACCATCAAAAACATTCATTGTTAGAGGCAGTTTCAAATTTTTATCAATCACAACGCGGATTGGCTGTCCGGAATTATTCCAAAAGCGATTTGTAAGCTGAGGATTATCAGCCAACACCGTATTCGTTCCTGTAAGAATTGCAGCTTCCTCGCTTCTCCAGCGATGTACGAGCCTTTTACTTTGTTCACCGGTGATCCAATGCTGTTGCGTCACATCTTTTGTAAAAAAACCATCAGCGCTTTGGGCCCACTTCAATATAATGTAAGGGCGTTTTTTTGTGTGAAAAGTGAAGAACCGCCTGTTGATCCATTCTCCCTGCTCCTGCAATATTCCGGTCATCACTTCGCAACCAGCTTTTTTCAAAGCCTGAACTCCCTTTCCTGCCACCAAAGGATTGGGATCCAGGTTGGAAACGACAACTTTTTTTATTCCTGATTTTAAAATCAAATCAGTGCATGGAGGAGTTTTTCCATGATGATTGCAAGGCTCGAGGCTCACGTATAAAGTTGATCGGGCGATCAACTCCCGCTCTTTTTCCGAAACCGAATTAATAGCATTCACTTCGGCATGAGGTTGTCCGAAAGCTTTATGATAACCCTCTCCGATTATTCTTCCATCATAAACAACCACGGCACCTACCATAGGATTTGGCGCAACTGCTCCGGCACCGTTTAGCGCAAGATCAAAGCAACGTTGAATCAAGAGTTTATCCGAGTTATTTCCTTCCGCCATCAGCAGATTAATAAATTATTTTTGGCGATTATCACAAAGCTATGACTTTGAGTGACGCTGTAAATACCGCCAGGAAAAGGCTCTCTAAAATTTATGAGCCGAGGGAGTTAAATAACATTCTACATCTGCTTTCTGAAGAATTGCTGGAGCTTCCGAAGGTTTCTAAAGCACAAATGAAGAGTGTTGTGCTGAATGACGAAAAGCAAAAGGCATTTTCACGAGCGGTTGAAAGGCTTACAACTCATGAACCGATTCAATACATCCTTGGCTTCGTTGACTTTTTTGGTATGAAGCTCAAAGTAAACG
The DNA here is from genome assembly GCA_964408105.1 of uncultured Chitinophagaceae bacterium. Classification (GTDB taxonomy): domain Bacteria; phylum Bacteroidota; class Bacteroidia; order Chitinophagales; family CAIOSU01; genus BPHB01. The sequence continues at coordinate 8,695 of CAYOYI010000127.1, forward strand.
AAGATGTTTTAATCCCAAGGCCGGAGACTGAGGAGTTGGTCAGCCGGATAATTCAGGAAATTGAAAAGAATAATCTTAAAAAACCGATTTCAGTTTTGGACATTGGCACTGGCAGCGGATGCATTTCTATCGCCCTTAAAAAAAATCTCCCTAAGCTGGATGTAACTGCCGTTGATAAAAGTAAAAAAGCCATTCAGGTCGCACTTGAGAATGCCAAAGAGCAAGACTGTAAAATAAAATTCATTGTATCAGATTTTCTGGAACCATCCAATTGGGACGCACTCGGAAATTTTGGCCTGATCGTGAGCAATCCACCTTATGTGACCCAGGAAGAATTTGAAACACTTGATGCCCGGGTAAAAGAGTTTGAGCCAAAGATCGCTTTGATTGCCGCACACGAAGACCCTTTTATTTTTTACAAAAAGATCGCTGAGTTTGCGGTAACACATTTAAATCCTACAGGCAAAATTTTTCTTGAGCTGAATAATGTACATTCGAATTCAATAGCAAAGATTTTTACCAAGGCTCATTTCAATGCCATCCTTGAAAAGGATTTGTACGGAAATGAAAGATTCTTAATAGCAGGCCATGCAACATAGCAGCAGAATTGTGCAAATCATTGACAAACAGCAGCAATAAAAAACCGAATTTTATTTCGATTCTTATTTCCTGGCAAACAAATTGCCTGAACTCCGTAAAGCATAAACATGAAAAGATCACTTATCGCAATCTTAAGCCTGACTACTTTATTTTCATTCGCACAAGAATCTCCGGTTCAGGGTGATGACATACTTAAATGCCTTGGCCAACCGAAAAATGGTGAATATGTAGCTAAGCTTAATAACTACATCGGGAATAAAGATGTGAAGGAGGAGATATCTTTTCTGAATTACGGAAAGGGGATTCAAATAAATATCGAACGCTCCATCGTTAAAAGTATTGACCTCTACAATGCTGACAACCCCTATAGCGCAGAGTTCAAGCGCTTTGCCGGCACACTGCCGCTGGATATCAGCTTTAACAACACAATATACCAAGTTAAGCAGAGGATTGGCGAGGGCTATGAAACTTCAGGGCAACTTGACGAAGCTTATCAGCTCATAAAAGTTTTCAAGCTCAATGAAAATGACGATTACAAAATGGTAATTGAATTCAATATCGGCAGAATGATCGTGATGTCACTTTCATATATCGAAGGCGGGGGCGGTGGAGCCGATACTCCGGAAAAAGTCGAGGCTGCGGCAACAGGATTCAGGGGAGATGATCTTTTCACCATGATCCGCAAAAACCAATACAACCTGGAATACAGCAGATTCAAGGATCTTCTTGGAATTCAGACAACTTACATCCGCTCGCGCCAGCTTTTAGTAGATCTGTGTGTTGATGTCGTATTCATCCTGTCTGGCTCCATT
>CAYOYI010000128.1:0-4001 GCA_964408105.1 uncultured Chitinophagaceae bacterium
AGGATCTTTAAGCGCTATTGCAATAGTGGTTGTCTGCTGTTCTATACCCAGAAATTCACGGCAGAGAGCAATAGGCATAAACAATACCTTATCATTCAACTCAGGTGAACCAAAATGCAGCAGACCTTTAATGGCGTATTTGCCTGCGGCAGTGGCTCCATGATATCCTTGCCCGAGAAGCACAATTGTATCATTCAACTTTAAATCCAATTTTTTAGCCATCACATCACCAATCAGCACACTTTTATCGTCATTAAGGAGATAGCTTCCGGCTGTTACCTTTTCGTGCAGATGGATTAATTCCTTTTCTTTCTCCGGATCAATACCCGTCACCATACAGCCACGGGTATCCACTACTCCGGAAGCCAAAACAAAAGTTTCAACCCGTTGTGCAGCGCGAGCCACATTTTTATGAGTTTCAATTTTTGGGGTAAGGGAATCATCTTGTTGCATCACATTGTCCAAGGTCTGTTCATCAAAGTATCCCTTTGCATGAATCTGAATGTAAGAAGAGTAGTAACCCACTACATTTTTGATCAGGTTATCGAAAACACCTGATTGCAAAGACTGGATAAGTATAGCAAGGAAAACGGCAAACATTACCGAAGCCATTGTTATCAATGTCCGGTTGCGGTTTCGCCATAAGTTGCGCCAGGCTAGTTTGGATAGCATCCTACTTGACCGAATTTATTCTTGCATAATACATTGCTGGCTACCGTTTTTATGAACTTCTCGACTAAGTACCTCTATTGGTAGAATATTTTTAATGACATTAGTCAATTGAGAACTCTTGATAAAAAGAGTTTTTAATTTGACAGAAATCTTCCGAAGCTTGAGAACTGTACAGTTACTTTAAACAAACTCTTAGCCGTTTCAAACTTCTTGCCAATGGAATTTTGGGAAGGAAAATCAGCATCAAACTTTGCTCCGTTGAATCTTGTAGGCGGATGAGGAAAAACAGATAATCGAATTTATTTGACCTGACCTGGAACTTAAAATTGCACAACCTTCCCCTCCTCCACCAAAATATCATAAAAATATCCCGCACCAAAATCCTTATCCAACACGACAGTGCCGGTCATGGTGACTGTTTGTCCATCGGAAACAAAATCTTCAGAAGTAACTACAAGGTCGTAGTCGGTGCTGCCGTCATTGAGGTGAATCCAGTTGCGCCCCATGATGTTGGCGTTTACCTTCATGCATTTGCCGCTCACCTGGATGGTTTTCCCTTCATACTTTTTCGGATTCGCTTTGAGGTCAGCGATTTTCACGGAGTTCTTGACTTCAATTTTTTCCTGAGGTGCGGATTGCGAACCGGAAGTCTCTCCCGACATATTGCCGTGATCGGCTTTCACGATGTTGGAAACCAAAAATAATTTATCAAACGTGCGGTTGTATTCCTTGCTCACAAAGTTTGTCTTCAACAGACCTTCTCGGTAGAAATACGCTTCGCCCACCTTTATTTCCTGCTTGCTTGTAGCAAGCCAGTATTCGTCCGCACCTTCTTTCACGCGCAGGTAAACATATTTTTCAGTCGGCAGCACTTCCTCCACTACTATCGCATGTACATTTTGCGTGGCTGAAGGCGCGAGCTGGGAAACCTGCGCAGGGGGAGTTTCTTCCGAAAAAATTCCAGTGCCATTTTCAGTGTTGGAATTTTCACTGGCTGCCGGAATCACTTTCGGTCCGCTGTTGCAGCTTGCGATAAACAGCACCGCTGCGATTAAAATCACGATGAAGGAATAATTCACTTATTTGGTTTTTGGTTTCTTGTCAAAGCGCAGGATTATACCTGTGTTGATCCTGTAGTTCTTCTCGGCTTCCCGCGTGGCAACTTCTCCGTTCACGTTGATGGAGAATTTCTTGTTGAGATAAAACGCAAGGTTCGCCCCGTAATAGAACTGACGGTCGCTAAACTCGTTGCTCAAATAATCATAGTCCACCATGCGAAAGTAAACATCCGTGCTCAGCTTGTTCTTCCACCAATACCGTGAATAACGCAACGACATCCCTTTACTCACAAGATAGTTGGATTTGTTCCAATTGTAATTGAAGTAAAACCGCCCGCCCATCCACGGCACTTTCGACACGCTCAGGAAACCGTTGATGTTATCCGACCTGTTCGCGTCACTCTTCTGAAACCTTTTACTGTAGCTCGCTCCAATGGTGATGGTTTTGTAAGGCCGCACGTTCACATTGAAGCGCAACCCCTGCCGCGATTCATCATTTGCAAGAATCCAGTCAATGTTATCCCTGTAAGTTTCGTAATAGAGATACTGCTTGCGCGTGTCATAAGATGCGGTGAAATCCAGATATTTATTGACGCGGTAGGTTGACGAAACGTAAAGATTGGTCAGCCGGAAGACATCGGCAGAGTCGTTATCCATATCATTGAAGAGATCCACTTCACCGGAGGCGAAGAAGCTCAGCTTCCTTCTCACCGTACTCGAGTGCTGGAAATAAATGTAGCGCCTGTCCACGTTCCATTCATTCCGCTGCTCGAGATAGCCGAGCGTTGACGTGGAGTATGATTTTTTATTATCCGTTTTGATGCCGATGTAGCCGCTGTATTGGAACAAGTCCGGATTGAAGTAGTAATCATACATATCGGGGCGAAAACCCACCAATGTGCCTATGAAAAATTTGCCGAAAGTTTTCTCCGCCTGTAGTCCGTCAACCGCCCCGATGGACGAAGCCTTGTTATTGATCCTTCTGCCAAGAAGCATCCAGAAAGCGGGAGTCACGTCATAGCGGAGCGCGATGCTATAGACATTGAAAAACTTATTCTTTCTATCGGTGTTCTCATAAGTTGGGAAGAAATAATGCCGGTACGTCATATAAGTTTCAAGGGAGAACTTCGAATTTTTGATATGATCGGCATTCAGCGAAAAGCCGTACATCATGCGGTGGCTGTCGTCACGAATGGAGGAGATATTGCTGTAATGGGATGCCGAAAGTCTCGCAGATATTCGCTCGCGGTTGATGGTCTTGACGGTGTTCACCGGCTCCGTTACAGTGGGTTTGGTTTCAGTAATTTTCTTCTTCGCACCGGCTTTCTGAAAGTAAAACACCGCATCATCTTTTTTCAACTCGCATCCTTTGATGGGCGTACAGACGCACGAGCTGGATGATTTATTGTTCACCACCAGACAGGGCGTGACCACATTGCCCTTCGAAAACCGCAGCGTGTCACCAATGGCGATGGCATCAGTGTTTTCAAACTTCACGTACACATTTTGCGAAGTGACAAACGTAACCTTCCCCGTCACCCGCTCGCCTTGTCCATAGACATAGCAAGTTGACGCAATCATCACGCTTATCAATATGTAAAATACCTTCACTTAATTTCTCATTCAATCTCCGTCAGGGTGGCAGGTCAGGCAGGCATTACTGTTATACGTATATCCGGCAACTCCGCTGTGGTCATTGTTCACCTGGCTTTGGTTGCTGTGCTCGTGGCAGTTGATGCAACTGAAGGTTGAGTAATTGCCACCAAGGTGACAGTCAGTGCATGCATTCCATTTGCCCTGATGCTTTCCACGGTATATGGGGAAGAAATCATTGTCGTGGTCGAATGTCGCAGGCGTCCAGGATGTTTCGCTGTGGCAGGTAGCGCAGTTGGTTGAGAAGCCTGCTGTGGTGTGATTGGGATTGGTGGTGCTGTTGTAATCCGCCTGGTGGCATCCCACGCACGTGTTGGGTGTGTTGGTGTATCCCGCGCTGTGGCAGCGGTTGCAGTCGTTGGCGATGGCGGCATGTGCGCCATGCAATGGATAAATCGTGTTGTGGTCAAAGCTCGCTGGCACCCACGTATTCTCCGTATGGCACTGCGCGCAATCGGTCGGGAACTGTGCCGCAGCATGGTTGGGATTGCTCGTGCTGTTGTAATCCGTCATGTGGCATCCCGCGCACGTGTTGGGAGTATTTGTGTAATTCCCGTTAATATGACATCGGTTGCAATCGTTGGCGATTCCCGCATGAGCGCCATGCAGCGGATACAC
>CAYOYI010000128.1:4101-10055 GCA_964408105.1 uncultured Chitinophagaceae bacterium
CGGTTGCAATCGTTGGCGATTCCCGCATGAGCGCCATGCAGCGGATACACGGTGTTGTGGTCAAACGTGGATGGCTCCCACGAATTCTCGGAGTGACATTGCGCGCAATCGGTCGAGAATTGGTTGATGTTGTGATTCGGGTCGGTGGTGGCATTATAATCAGCAATATGACAACCCGCACACGTATTCGGAGTATTCGCATAGCCCGCGCTGTGGCAGCGGTTGCAGTCGTTGGCAATGCTTGCATGAGCGCCATGCAGCGGATAAATCGGGTTATGGTCAAAGCTGGAAGGCACCCATGAATTCTCGTCATGGCATTGCTTGCAGTCAAGTGAAAATTGCGCGCTCGTGTGGCTCGGATTCACGGTATTGTTGTAATCGTCCTGGTGGCAGCCCGTGCAAGTGTTCGGGGTGTTCACGTAATCACCGTGATGGCAGCGGTTGCAGTCGTTGGCGATGGGGATGTGCGCGCCCACAAAGGGATAGAAGCCATGGTCAAACGTGGCCGGCACCCATGAGGCGATGGTGTGGCAATCCGCGCAGTTCGTGGAGATGGACGAGCCCGCATGGTCGGGGTTAGTCGTGCTGTTGTAATCATCGAGATGGCAACTGATGCATTCGGGCGAGGCGTCAGAAAAATTACCGGTCGTGTGGCAGCGGTTGCAGTCCGCAATATCATGCCCCTGCACCAGCGGAAAAAAATCATGGATGATCCCCGCGCCCCATCCGCCACCGAAAATGTCGTGGCACTCCACGCAGTTCGTGCTGAAGCCCGCTGATGCGTGGTTGGGCTGCGTTGTCCGGGCGTAATCATCCGCGTGGCAGTTGAAGCAGTCGTTGCCGAGGCGGTCGAAGCGCAGGTTCGTCTCCGACTTGTGGCAGTCAATGCAGTTCAGGTTGCTGTGCGTGCCCACCAGCGGAAACCCGTTCTGCTCATGTATTTCCGGGATGTTGCTCACTAACCAGTTATCAGGCGTGTGGCAGCGCGCGCAGTCATTGCCCACCGACATGCTGTGCACATCCGTATGGCACGACAGGCACTCGCTGCGTGCCTCATCAAAAATCAGCGAAGCATGGCAGCCCTTGCAATCCACGAAAGCGTGCGTGCCTTCCAGCCGGAAAGCCGTAGCGCTGTGGTCGAAGGTGATGCTGTCGCGGTTGATCGCCCATCCGCTCGGATTGTGACACGCAGCACAATCCACCTTCAGCGCCTTGCCGTGCGGAGATTGGGCGCGCAGTTGCAGGCACCCCGTCAGGATCAATATGATTGATAAAAACCTATGCAATCAGGATTCACCTCTTTTCGGTGTTCCTAAATTTATACGAAATCGGGGACTCTAAGGGTGACGGTTGTCACCATCCTCTGTGTAGCGGTTTTTTGCGCTCTTTTCATACGTCTATGGCTCTCTTTGATTGGTAGCGTTGCGCGATGCGAGCGCATTACCTTCGGGCGGGGTAAAACAGCCGGAAAACAAGCTTATCAGCAAGAAATTTCATACTGCTACCGGGTAGATGTTCTCACCTTTCAGGGAATCAGCGGCAAATGCGAGGGCTGCATAAATGCCTTCTTTGGTGAGACGCGGATGAGCTTTCAGCAGGTTCTCAAACGTTTCTCCCGCGGCAAGTGAAGACAAAATCAGCTCCACCGTAAGACGGGTGCCTTTGATGACCGGCTTGCCCATCATCACTTTGGGATTCACTTCGATTAAACCGTTGTAGGCTTGCATGTGATAAATTTCATTTAAAGTTAAGGGAAAATGGAACAGACTTAAAATGATAGTGGGAATTAGAAATGGAAACACTTCAGCTCATCCAAGCCCACCAGTCACTATGGCTTAACGGAATAAATTAGCCGGAAGAATTTTCCCCTTTGCCCGAAAGCAGCCGATATTTACCACAATTATCCATGCACATCCCCCTTCACCAGTTCGAGCAGCATATTGACGATGCCATCCTGAAACGCGGGCTGGCATACTTCAAAAACCGGCAGGTGAATCCTCCCCAAGAAATCACTGCCGGGCAATATGAAGCCATCGTGGAGGGTTCGGAAGATTACACCGTGCGGCTCAACATACAAAACGGAGTGGTGCGCGAATTCAGTTGCACCTGCCCCTATGACCTCGGTCCCGTGTGCAAGCATGTGGCAGCGGTTATTTTTTATTTGCAGCAGGAGGAACTCGGGATAGAAGCCGGTGCAAAAAAGAAAAGGGCGGGCGCAAAGCCCGCAAAGCGCAAAACCGTTGCAGACCGCGTTGACGAGCTGCTGGAAAAAATTCCGCACGATGAACTGAAACAGTTTGTGCGCGAAAATGCCGCAGGTAATTCTTCTTTCCGCAATCTCTTTCTTTCATCATTCGCCCGGCTGACGGACGGAGAGTCGCTGGCTTTTTATAAAAAGCAAATCAAATCCATCCTGCGCGCGGCTGGAGGCAGGGGAGGATTTATTGAGTGGTCGCGGGTGCGCTATGTCGGGAAACAGGTACATGACCTTATGATGACCGCCCGCAAACATGCGGAAAGCCAAAACTATCGCAGCGCAATCTACATCTGCTGCGCGGTGCTCGAGGAAATGACAGAGGCGCTGCAATTTGCCGATGACAGCAACGGAGATATAGGCGGTCCGATTGAAGAGGCTTACGGCTTGCTCCTCGAAATTTCACAACAGCAGTTGCCGGAAGATATCCGCCTCGAATTGTTCAGCTACTGCACCAGCGCATTTGAGAAAAATATATTTTCAGGGTGGGACTGGCACCTCGTCATGCTGAGCATTGCCTCGCAGGTTGCTGAAACGGATGCGGAGGTGCAGCAGTTGATTTCGCTGCTGGACAAGCCGGGGCGTTCTGAATACGAACAGGCAAATGCGCAGGAAATAAAATTTCATCTTCTTCAAAAATTCAAAGGACCGGATGAAGCCGCCCGCTTCATGGAGCAGCATCTTTCGAATCCTTCGCTGAGGAAGATTGCGATTCAAATAGCCATTGACGAAAAAGATTTTGACAAAGCCATCGCCCTCGCGCAGGATGGCGTGAAGCAAGATGAAAAAGACAAGCCGGGGCTTGCCAATGAATGGCAGGACTGGCTGCTGCGCATAGCCATGCAGCAGCAAGACAAAGAAAAAATAATTCACTATGCCCGGAAGCTGTTTACGGACTCCATCCGCGACAAGCGGGAATACTACAGGCTGATGAAAACCCACGTGCCGCCTGAGCAATGGAGCGCCTTCGTGGAAGACCTCATCCGCGACATCCGCAAAAAATCACGCTGGCTCGATGTTCATGCGCTTGCCGACATCTACATCAGCGAAGCATGGTGGAGCCGCCTGCTAGCCTTGCTGGGGGAAAGCCCATCGCTGCAGCAAATCGGGCATTATGAAACCTATCTCGCAAAAGATTACGGGAAGGAATTAGCCGAGATGTACGCCAGCGGCATTTCAGGTTTGCTGAAACAGCACACAGGACGCAACCACTACCAAAGCGCCTGCCGCTACCTGCGCAGGATCATCAAGCTGGGCGAGCGTGAAACCGCCAATGATCTGATCAAAAGCTACCGGCTGCAATACGCCCAGCGCAAGGCGCTGATGGAGGAGTTGGATAAGGTGTAGCGAAAGCGACTCCACCCCTTTGAGGGATGGAATCACTCACTTCAATCGGGATGGCTGAAAGAGATGGGATTAGGGAGTTGATGCGCAGCAAATCAGAAGACTTGCCGCATGACACCCCATCCAAGTCTCGCTTGCACAGAAAGCATACACGCGAAGACTTGAATGAATGGGGGGAAGGTGATTGTGAACTTGATAAACAGGAATAATTAAGCTTTCCGCTTCCATCCATTTTGCAAAGGCTATAAAAAAATATTTCAGAAACACTTTTTCATTTCGTAACAACTTTGTAATTTTGGGCGTACATAATTAAAACGTATGGAAACTTCAATAACGACATCCAAAGGGCAAGTAGTTATCCCAAGAAAGCTGAGAAGGAAATATGGCATCAAGCCTGGAACGAAGGTGGCTTTCCTTGATAAGGATGGGGAAATCATTATCAGGGCATTGACTAAAGATTACTTTGAAGGGCTGGCTGGCTGGCTGAAAGGCGATGGGGACATACTCGCTGAATTGATGAAAGAGAAAAAGAAAGAGCGCGAGCTATGACCAAGAATATAGTGTTTGACAGCTACGCGATTATTGCCCATTTCCGCAAGGAGAAAGGGCATGAAACAATTTCGGAGTTGCTCTCTGATATTGCGGTAACCGATAAGGTTGGGCTTATTTCCGTGGTGAACGTGGGTGAGATTTATTACATGCTCCACCGCAAGTTCGGGCAGAAAGCCGCAGAGCAATCTCTTGAAGTGATTAGAACCTGGCCAATTGAAATTGTAGATGCGGATTTGGAACTAACGCTTGCTGCAGCACATCTCAAAGCAAAACATAAAATGTCTTATGCGGATGCATTTGCCGCAGCGCTCACCCAGAAGAAGAAAGGAACGCTGGTTACGGGTGATACGGAGTTTAAGGCATTAGAGGGGGAAGTGAATTTTAAGGTGAAGTTTATTTAGAAATCCAATAGTTAACAAGTTTCAAAAATTCAAAATGAGCATGAAAGACCACGAGTATGTAACAATGCCTCAAAATGATTTACAGCAGATTGAGCAAATAGCGAGAGAATACGAAGGTGAACCCTCAAAGGGAATCGCACATGGTCTGCAAAAGGATGCAATACAAAACGGTGCGGGTGCGCGAAAAGGAAAGCACGAGCCAAAAGCCTATGAGCACTGGAAATTTTATTTTGAGTTGCTGAAAATAAAAGGCAACTGGGCTTTATCATTTTGGGATGAAGAAACACTTGGTTTGACAGGTGAAATTTTATCTGTTGAAGAAATAGAGAAGCTTGTTCAAGATGGCAAACTTGCTTCTGACCAAAACCTTAGTCGCTTTTTATCTCGATTTGTATCTGGAGAAAATCTTGGTGCTGGAAGTTTTGGTAGAGGGAAGCTGATTTTTCAAAGTGCTTCAAAAGATTCCTGGATTGTCTGTGATTCGTTCAGAAGCACAGATGAAAAATACATTGCGTTTGATAGAAAAATAATTGGAACGCGGTTGCAGCAGCAGAGAAAACCTTATGTTGATGATGCAGCAAAAGAGTTTTTAAAAAACACGGTAGGAAATGCTTTGAAGCCGTTGGAAATTTCAGGAACAAGAATTACAATTCTCAATTTAAAAGATGAAGTTGTTGAAGTGTTCAAGAAATCATTCAAAGATGAAGGCGGCTACTCCGATTCATTTGATAAAATGATTGAAGAAACTTGGTGGGAAATCATTGACAAGTTTGATGCGAAAATTATTTTGAGGTGGGGTGACAAAGAAAAGCGTGTAAAGATTGCGCAGCCGCTGTTGTCAATAGCGAGAGCAGCCGACAAGGAAAAGAACTGGCGCATTTATGATAAAAAAAATATTGATGTAGTTGTCGGAACGGAAGTTTACAAAATCAAGGAACTGAAATTTGCTGTTGCTCCTGACCTGTTGGATGAAGATATTCGGGACATTTGGATTCAGCGCAAGCGGATGAAAGTCGGTAGCATCATGAAAGGTGTTGATGTGCATCAGAAAATCAAGAAGCAGTTGTGCGGCTATGTAGTTTTAGACCATGACTTGGAAGAACTGGTTTTGCTGTCAGAGGGAACTACACACTACAGTTTTAAGCAAGGCGGAAAAGGTGTTAAGCAGATAAGAGAAACAGTAAAACATGAACTGAATAAGTTTCAAAAACGGACAGGCTTGAAGCTGCTAAGTGATAGAAAGTCGGTATCGGATTTGATGTCTGAAATATTGATGGATATGAATGCTTCAGCGGAGAAATTAGGATTTATCAAACTCCCAGTTTAAAATTTATGAGTAAGACTTTGGATGGTAGAAAACATAAGAATTATGAACTGCTAAATCTAATTGGTTATGGTTTAGC
>CAYOYI010000129.1:0-10008 GCA_964408105.1 uncultured Chitinophagaceae bacterium
CGTGCTTCGCAAATTCAGGATACCGGGCATCATCGGGCTTATTGTGGCAGGAGTGGTAATCGGTCCATATGGCCTTAATATCCTCGAACGAAATGATGCGATAAAATTATTCGGCACGGTAGGCTTGCTCTATATCATGTTCATTGCCGGACTGGAGCTTGACATGAATGAGTTCCGGAAGAACCGCCACCACAGTTTGTTTTTTGGTATTCTCACTTTCATCATCCCGATGAGCCTTGCAGTGCCGGTTCTGTATTATTTACTGGGATTTGATTTTCTGCCATCATTGCTTATCGCCAGCACCATCGCGCCACATACGCTGGTCGCATATCCTGTTACCAGCCGCCTTGGAATTTCGAGGAATGAGTCGGTAGCCGTCACTGTTGGGGGAACGATACTGGCTGATACCGCTACGTTGTTACTGCTTTCATTCTTCACCGGTTCAGCAGAAGGTGATCTTGATGCTCCTTTCTGGATCAGGCTTGTCATTTCGATCACGCTGTTGGTCATCATAGTCTTTTTCGTATTGCCGCCCATCGCAAGCTGGTTCTTCAAGAACATTGAAGCCGAGAAAAGCTCACAGTATATTTTCGTTTTAGCGATGGTGTTTTTTGCGGCATTCCTTGCTCAGCTTGCCGGAATGGAACCGCTGATTGGCGCGTTTATGGCAGGGCTGGCGCTCAATACCCTTATTCCCAACACTTCACCACTGATGAACAGGATTGAATTTGTTGGCAACGCCATATTCATTCCATTCTTCCTTATCAGCGTGGGTATGCTCGTTGATCTGAGTGTTCTTTTCAGCGGTAGTCAAACATTGATCTTTACAATTGTATTAAGCACATTGGCAATAGGAAGTAAATGGGTGGCTGCATTCTTCACCCAGAAAATTTTCGGTTATTCTGCAATACAAAGACAACTCATCTTTGGGCTTAGCACTGCAAGGGCCGCAGCAACATTGGCTATTGTGCTGGTCGGATTCAATCTTCAGCTTATTGATGAAACCGTGCTTAACGGATGCGTGCTGCTGATTTTGATAACTTGTTTATTCTCTTCGTTTTTAACGGAGAATGCCGGGAAAAAACTGGCGCTTGTAGAGCAGGAGAAAAAGCCCGATCTGTCACGCTCCCCTGAGAAAATACTTGTTCCGATCTCGAATCCTAAGACCATTGAGACCCTGCTTGACTTTGCGGTCCTTATCAAGAATCACGACCTGAAGGAACCAATTTCAGCATTGGCAATCGTCAGGGACGATGACGAGGCAAAGGAAAAAGTAGTTTCCAGCAACAAGATGCTTGAACAAGCGCTGGTGCATGCTGCCGGTACGGATACCAGGGTGCAGATACTTACACGAGTTGACCTCAATGTTGCCAGCGGAATTTCACGAACCATAAAAGAACTGCTGATCAACATAGTTATCCTGGGGTGGACCGAGAAGATCAAGCCGGTTGGCAGAATTTTCGGTACAACCCTCGACAACTTACTGGCCTATTCATCCCAAACAATTATGGTTTGCAACCTCCGCCAGCCAATAAATGTTTTCAACCGGATCGTGGTGGCCATACCTGAAAATGCGGAGTTGGAGCAGGGATTTGAAATATGGGTTGGAAAAATTCTTCAATTGGTGAATCAGACAGGCAAGAAACTGATGATCTATTCATCTGCCAAATCTGCCGATGCTTTCAGGGCGACTCAAAAAAAACTGAAAAGCACCGTTGTCTTCACACACCAGGAATTCAACTACTGGTATAAATTCCTGACGCTTGCGAAGGAAATTCAGACCAACGACCTGTTCGTAGTAGTGAGCGCACGAGGCGGAACTATTTCCCACCGAAGCGATCTGGATGAGATTCCCGGAAAGCTGGGAAGGTATTTCAGCAAACACAGCTTTATTATTCTTTACCCCGAGCAACGCCCGTCAACAGCTGTCTTCGGGGAAATGATGTCCAATGAAGATCTTGAACTGGCTCCGATCGAAGAGGGCATCGAAGGAATAGTCCGGATCAGTAAAAAGCTTCGGGAATTTTTCAATAAAGAACACTAATCTTTCTTCCTAATTTTCGGGCAACCTACCCGCGTTTTTTTTATGCTGTTTAACCATGTTTCTTTTCCTGATTTCACTTTGCCTCTGAGCGATCCCGTTTTGGTATTTGCGCTTCTGCTACTTATCATCCTGTTAGCTCCAATTGTCCTCGGCCGCTTCAGAATTCCCGGAATTGTCGGACTGATCCTCGCAGGAGTATTGATCGGGCCTCATGGTTTCAACTTCATTAAAAACACCGAGCTTGATCTGCTAAGCAAAGTCGGTCTGCTCTATATCATGTTCATTGCGGGGCTTGATCTTGACATGAATGAGTTCCGAAAGTATAAATACCGCAGCCTTGGCTTCGGAATACTCACCTTCCTGCTACCGATGCTGATAGGCTTACCGGTTTGTTATTACTTGCTGGATTTCGGTTTCACCTCATCGCTGCTCATCTCCAGCATGTTTTCAACGCACACACTTGTAGCGTATCCGATTGTCAGCAGGCTGGGAATAGCAAAAAGTGAAGCGGTCTCAATCGTAGTTGGAGGAACGATCATAACGGATACAGCCGTGCTTGTACTGTTGACACTCATCACCGGTTACTTCGGTGGCCGCCTCGATACAAGCTTTTGGATTCAGTTTACCTTGTCGTTTGTGCTGTTTTGCATAATTGTTTTTTGGGTGTTCCCGAAAGCGGCAAAATGGTTCTTCAAGAATCTCGAAGCGGAAAAAACGTCACAGTACATTTTTGTTCTCGCAATAGTTTTCCTGTCCGCTTTTCTTGCAAAGCTTTCCGGACTGGAACCGATCATCGGGGCATTCATGGCGGGGCTGGCGCTCAACCGGCTCATCCCGCACACATCCGCCCTGATGAATCGCATAGATTTTATCGGCAATGCGATTTTCATTCCGTTCTTCCTCATCAGTGTGGGAATGCTCGTTGATCTGGGAGTTTTATTCAAAGGTCCTGAAGCATTGGTTGTTGCGGGAGTACTTACCGTTGTTGCCCTAATCGGGAAGTGGATGGCGGCATTCTTTACCCAAAAAATATTCAACTATACGTCAACGCATCGTGACATCATGTTTGGCCTGAGCAGTTCACATGCTGCCGCAACAATTGCAGTGATTCTCATCGGATACAGGATCGGCCTGGTAAATGAGCACGTTCTTAACGGAACGGTCATACTCATCCTGGTCACCTGTCTGGTAGCCTCATTTGTCACCGAACGTGCCGCGCGCAAACTTGTGATCACCGAAGCTGATAAAGTGCCGCAGATCAAACACAGTTCAGAAAAGATACTTGTACCGATAGCAAATCCAACTACCATCGAGATATTGATTGACCTTGCACTGATGGTGAAAACTCCATCCTCAAACGAGCCGGTTACCGCACTTGCTGTGGTAGAGGATGATAAAGAGGCGCATGAAAAAGTTGCGGTGAGCAACAAAATGCTGGAGAAAGCGATAGTGCACGGCTCTGCAACCGATACCAAAGTGCAGATCATAACCCGCATTGACTTGAATATCGCAAGCGGAATAACCCGAACGATCAAAGAGGCAGGAATCACGAATGTGATCCTTGGGTGGGGAGAGAATTCAAAACCTGTAGGA
This sequence comes from uncultured Chitinophagaceae bacterium, assembly GCA_964408105.1. GTDB lineage: Bacteria > Bacteroidota > Bacteroidia > Chitinophagales > CAIOSU01 > BPHB01. Next base: position 3,638 of record CAYOYI010000129.1, read on the forward strand.
AAAATTTTCGGGACTACGCTGGACAACCTTTTGAATTTCACTTCCCAAATGATCATGGTGTGCCGGCTGAAGCAAAACATCAATGTGCTGTCGAGAATCGCGATCGCCATACCGGAGAATGCTGAATTTGAGCAGGGATTTGAGCAATGGGTTACAAAAATCCTGAACCTGGCTAAGCTAACCGGCAAGAAGATCGTGCTTTACAGTACTGCGGAATCCGCACATGCATTTGACGAAATCAGGAAAAAGCTGAAATCCTCGGTTGACTTGCAAAGCATCGTGTCATCTTATTGGTATAAATTTTTAACACTATCGAAAGAGGTAAAAACAGATGATCTGTTTGTTGTGGTAAGCGCACGAGGCGGCTCCGTTTCACACCGTTATGATCTTGATGAAATCCCGGGAAAGATCGGCAGGTACTTTCCGAATCATAATGTGATCATCATCTACCCCGAACAATTGACGCTGTCAGCTTCTGACAGGATGATTGTAAGCTAAGTTCAAGGACAAGAGGCAGGGGACGCGGGACCAGCGTATTCTACTTCATGTTGTGAAACACATGCTGTACATCATCATCCTGTTCTAAGCTTTCAACAAGCTTGATGATGTCATCCTGCTGCGCTTCCTGCAACTCAACGAAAGTCTTGGGAATTCGCTGTAATTCAGCGCTGATAACGTTGATGCCCTTTTCTTCCAGCGCTTTGGTCATGGCTCCGAAATCTGAAAAGGCGGTGTAGATATAAATTTCATTGTCATCCACCGCCAGGTCTTCCAATCCCGAATCAATTAATTCAAGTTCCAGTTCTTCGGTATTGAAATCTCCTTTTTCAATTTTGAAAACGCCTTTACGATCAAACAGAAAATCCAGCGAACCGGTTTTGCCAAGCGAACCATTTCCTTTGCTGAAATACATCCTGATATTGGCAACCGTTCGGGTTGGATTGTCGGTTGCCGTCTCCACAACTATTGCAACTCCATTCGGACCGTAACCTTCGTAAGTCGGTTCCTGGTAATCTTTTTCTTCTTTGGATGATGCTCTTTTAATGGCCGCTTCAACCTTATCCTTCGGCATGTTCACGCCCTTGGCATTCTGAATAGCCAACCTCAAGCGAGGATTGTAATCCGGATTCGGGCCACCCTGTCTTACCGCAATTGCAATTTCCTTCCCGATACGCGTGAAGGCTTTCGCCATCCGGTCATAGCGGGCAAACATCTTATGCTTTCGTTTTTCAAAAATCCGTCCCATGTTTCTGCATTAAAATTTCAAAGGCTGCAAATTTCTCTAATTTTTCTTCTTTTCGTCAATCCAGTTGGAAAGATACAGCCCGAAGCTGGCAAAGCTGCTGAGCGCAATCAAGGTAAGCACGATCATCTTCCTCGCAGAATTCTGATCGCTGCCCATGTTTTTAAAAAGCAGATAAAGTACTATCGATCCAAAAACGAATGTTAAAGCGGTAACTACTTTTTTGATCACAACACTGCCATTTTTGATGCTTGGTGTCATGACCAACAATAAAATACCAAGCACGAAAGGTATTAGCGTTGCCTGCTCATACTCTCCCAAATTGAAATAATGAGAGAGAAATCCGAAAATCCCGCAAGCAATGAATACCAGCGAGTTGAGAAAATTTACTCTGTGTTGTGGCATCTTTTCAACGGACTAAGGTAACATTTCCCTCTTTTGTAATGATCTCCCCATCGCGGTTCAGCGCTTTTATATAAAAGACATAAACAGCCAGTTCCTGCCGTTCGTCTTTGAATGTCCCATCCCAGCCGATATTGATGTCGGTGGTTTCAAATACTATCTGCCCCCAGCGATTGAAGATTTTGAAATCTAGCAATCGCTCGACATTAAGCACCTTGATGATCTTGTAAATGTCATTTACCCCGTCTCCGTTTGGCGAAAAAGCAGTGGGAATCAAAAGCAGATTCACTACTCTCACGTCTATTTTAACACTATCAATTGCTTCACAACCATATTCGCTCACAGATGTAAGTGTATAAGTGGTCGTATTGAACGGACTCGCCCTCGTACCAAGCGATTGCGGATCATCCAACCCGGCAGGTGGACTCCAGTAATTGTCAATTCCGGTTGAGGTTCCTTTCAGAAAAACAAATTCATCGCGTATCATGCTGTCGTCAACACCTGCGTCAACAAACGGTAATCCATGAACTGTCACATCAATTGAGCCTGAGGCTGAAAAGCAATCATTGGATATCGACACTGTATAAGTAGTAGATACAACCGGTGAAACCGTGTATTCAGGCCCTGTGTTATTAGGTTGCCCTCCGGAAGGAAGCCACTCATAATACAAACCTCCGGAAGCAGTAAGCACTAATGACTTTCCTTCGCACAAATCCTGATCTTCGCTCACCGTGAGATTGATCGGGTGTTGAACTGCAAGCGTAATGCTGTCCATATTCTTACATCCAAACTGATTGAAAGAAGTAAGAAAATATGTGGTGGTATCAGCAGGTGTTGTTGTTGGATTAGCAATTGTTGAATCGCTCACAAGATTTCCGGGCGACCAAATAAAAGAGATTCCACCTGTCCCGTTCAATTGATAGCTATCACCTTCGCAGATATAGGTATCCACACCTGCATTCGTTGGCGGAAGCGGATTTACAGTGATCGCTACATTTTCATCATCCCGGCAGGAATTGACATCAATAACCGTAATGGTGTAGTTTGTCGTAGCAGTTGGTGTCGCAACTGGATCCGCAATTGTATCTGAATTTAAAGATGCAGAAGGCTGCCATTGATACCTGATCCCTCCGCTTGCAAATAGCTGAACAGCCTCGCCAATGCAAATCGCTGTGTCCGGCCGTACCGATGCAACCGGCAGCGGATGCACAGTGATGGTTTGCGTCACGGTGTCCGCACAGCCAAACGAGGAAGACGAGATTAATGTGACATCAAAATTTGTAAGGTTGGTGAAGGTGTGATTGAATGTCGAAGCCGAGTTTATCAGATTGTTATTGAACAGCCACGAGCGCGAAGTGATGCTTCCTGAGCTGATTGTAGTGTTATCGGTGAAGGTGACCGGAGTATTCAGACACACCGGGGTGAAACTGAAATTTGCCTGCGGCATGGGATGCACAGTGACCGTTTTTGCTTGCGAATCCCTGCATCCTTTATCCGAAACAGCGCTTAATGTCACAGTGAAATTGCCGCCCTGCTGATATAAATGATTCGGATTCTTATCGAGACTTTGAATGCCGTCACCGAAATCCCATAGCCATTCTGTAACATTCCCGTAAGTGGTTGTGCTTCTGTCAGAAAACAAAACCGCCTGATTTGCGCATCCTGAAAGGAAGTTAAAATCTGCATCAAACGTGGGATAGATTTTCACAAGCACAGCGGTGGTATCAGCACAGTTATAGCCGGGATTTACGATGAGTTGCACACGATAGACCCCGGAGTCAGGATAAGTGTAGGAAGGCTGGAAAGACCTTGAAGTATCCGCAAGCGTTGTGAGGTCTCCAAAATCCCAGTGGTAACTTGTCCCATTGATGCTTTGATTGATGAACTGCACAAAAAATCCCTGGCACTGATACACAAATACCCCGGTAGTATTCGTAATAAAAGCATCAACCGTATCCACCACCGGAACTATGGCCTGGACGTTGGTTGCACACTGCACGACATTGAATTGAAAATCGCGCTTTATTTCCCCGATCAGCACACCATTCCGGTATTCACTTACGCAAACGCCAACCACAAACTGGCCAAGCCGCGTTGGCATTCCTGTCAGTCTCCCGTTTTGATTGATTGAAAGTGGCGGGGTTCCTCCCAAAGGGTTCAGATAGTTATAGTTCGAATTATAACCAACCGTTGAAAACGTAGTGAGAAACGATGAGGGATAAGGCTGTGGGTCTAACGAAGTAGCACCTGTGTAAGGAGTGCAGAGTGAATATACCAAACTGTCGCCATCATCATCAATGGCAGAGTGATCGAAGTTGATTGCCTCATTGACGCAAATAACAATTGGCGGAAAGTCTGCAAAGTAAGGACTGCTGTTGCAGGTCGCCACTCCGGAACCGGGAATATGAACCGTATAGGTTGCACCAACTTCATCAGGCGTAACAATATTCAGAATAGTCGCGTTACGGCAGCACCTGATATAAACAATGTCATAACCACCCGAAGATGCAGGCAGGTTTCTGTCGAAAGAAAAAATACCCTCTTCCACACAAACATTCGCAGGTGCCTGTAAGCATGGATTTTGAGTTTCAGGTGGGATATTGGTCGGGCCAAAGGTGAGGTAGGACTCAACGACTTCAATCACAAAACCTGAAGCATCGTAGATCGCGATGTAGGCAGGGTTGTCAAAACCCGCAACATTCGGCCCCGAAGCGTTGCAATCCCTGTAAATTTTGAGTGTAATACGGTAGTTGTCATTACCAAGACATTCGTAGTACATGTCACCCCCAACGATATGGGCTGCTTCCATAAAAAGGAAAGACAGGCATCCAAATAAAATGGAAAGGAGTTTTTTTTGCATTAGAAGGTCAAACAGTCTGAAAGGCAACCCTCAAATTAATAAATTCCCGCATAATGTTCAGAGATTTTTCCGGTTCCTCCATCATTCCCTCATGGCCCGAATCTTGTAAAATGTGAACCTGAGAAACATCCGGGAACTGGCACTGTTCGAGGCTTTTTCCGTAAGGAATAGCCTTATCGTGCTTCCCAATGACGAATAGCACAGGGCCTTTAAACGATTTTAGCACCGAAGTACGGTCGGGGCGCATAATCATGGCCTTTAATCCTGCAATCAATGTTTCGCTGCTGTACATCTTAACGTACGCCTTTATCTTATCAACCGTTGCCTCATTCTCAGTCCTAAATTTTTCAGAGAACAGGTTGTTGTACAATTCATTTACATAATCGCTCGTACCATTTCTTTGAATAAAGTCAATGGACTTCTGTCTGTTCTTCTTTTTCTCCTCATCATCAGCAAAGGCATGCGAATGAAACAAGCCGATTTTTTCCGGCAATGCCGGATGTTTCTCGGCTAAAGCCAGTGTCACATAACCGCCCATGGAATGTCCGATAACAATCGGATTTTTAATTTCTTCTTGTTCTATAATTGAATAGACGAAGTCCGCCATCCATTCAATGGTTAATTCTTCTCTCGGTAACGTGCTGTTCCGGTAACCGGGCAGGTCAGGAATAATGAATCTGAAATCTGAACTCAACTTTTTCTTCAGCCCATCCCACACTGAACCATCTTCGCCAAAGCCATGCACCAGAACAACGGACGACCCCGTTCCTTCATCAGAATAAAAACCCTTTGTATCGCGGAATTGAATTGTCTTGTCCATTTCGAAAAAGAGGGGAGCTAAATTATAGTAAAAATCATCGTACTGTACGCAGACTTTCGACTTGTAACCACTGCCTTCTTCTCAGCCTTTCTGACGATTCATTCTAATATCAATCGGTAAATTTTATAACTTGCATTACGTTGAACGATGATATGGGCATAATGAAACTTTCGACCTATGACATACTCTGTATAATTCTGTTTTATTTTCTCCAATAATAACCACGTATGAGATTGATAATATTTGCTGGCATTTTTCTAGTAGCGGTTAATCTAAGGGCTCAAGTTTGTAATAACCCTGCGGACACGTTTACAACTACCTTATGCGAATTCCCTGTAATTCCAAATACAGGGCAAGATATAGTTAATCAGTATCAATTTTTTCAAAGCGGCTCAACAGATAAATGGAATATCATCTCCATAACGGTTTCTGCTGGAATTTACAGTGTGGACTTTGATATTTTTAAAAGGAATCCCGACAGCACTAAAGGACCACAGATTTATGAAGGGTTTTACAACATCGACTACACCTTTAATAAGGGATATTTTGATTGGGAACATCCGGCTACAAGAATCTTTAGACCCAATCTGGAGATTTTGGTTTCGGATGGAATAATAGTAGAAACCAAGCACAACAATAGTAGCGGCCAAACGATTCAAGATACGATTTGTATTATTATTACCTACAATCTGAATATTTGCTTTGACGGCAATCCATGTACTATTGATACCTGTATAAGTGGAAGTTGCGTCTATCTTCCCTTGTGTGATGATGGAAATACCTGTACAGCAGACAACTGTATAAATGGTGTTTGTCAAAATCAAGGTGTTACAACTCCAGAAATTTGCATTGTCACTAATGACAGCGCAACCGGCAAAAACATGATCGTATGGGAAAAACCTAACTTGACATACGAATATCAATACAACATTTATAAACAGAATAGCCTGACTAGTAACTATGACCTTTTAGCAAGTCAGGTGTTTTCGAGTTTTAGTACGTTTATTGATTCGAATTCAAATCCTGCCCAAATCAGTGACCGATAC
>CAYOYI010000130.1:0-10007 GCA_964408105.1 uncultured Chitinophagaceae bacterium
GGATATTCGAAGGTGAACGGACAAACTTCGGATGAAAACTTTTGGTAGGATTTCTGAGGAAGGTCTAATCTGAAATAACTTTTTGGCTTTGGAGTAGTTGGCTCTTCGCAGCCTGAAAAAAATAAAATGCACAAAATTGTCAGAACATAGAGTAAACTATTTTTCACTGAGCACATCATCATTGATTGTTACCATGATTCGTTTCACACGATTCTCGCCTGTTGAAACGACTTTGAACGAAAATTTATCATACCGGAAGCTTTCATTTTTTGCAGGAAGCTTGCCGGATAATTCCAGCACCAATCCGGCAAGCGTATCGGTATTTCCTGGCACATCTTCGAATGCATCATTCATCAGGCCCATCTTTGTCTGCACGTCTTTCAGCAAAGACCTCCCGTCAAAAATGTAGTTCTTTGAATCAATCTGTTCCACCTGCATCTCCTCGTCCACTGCATCATATTCGTCCCTGATCTCACCGATAATTTCCTCGAGAATATCTTCCAGCGTGATGACACCAGAAGTGCCTCCATATTCATTCACCGCAATAAGCAGATGCACGCCTTTTTTCTGAATTTCCTTCAGCAGCGTGTCAACCTTTTTTGTTTCCGGGGTGAACACTGGTGTTCTAAGCAAGCGGTGCCATTTAAAATCAACCGGCTCGTTCAAATGATTCAGCAGGTCTTTGACGTAAAGTATGCCGAGGATATTATCAAGATTATCACGATAAACCGGAATGCGCGAATAGCCCGCCTCCTTCACCATCTTCAGCAATTCAGGATAGCTCACGCTGTCGTCAATCGCCACGATGTCAACACGCGGGCGCATGATCTGCTTCACCGTAATATTTCCAAAGCGAACGATTCCTTTCAGCATCTTGACCTCCTGCTTCGATGATGTTTCCTTTGAAGTAATGTCAATCGCCTGCTCGAGTTCTTCAGGACTGAACTCGTAGTAGCCGGTTCGCTTCAGGCGATTCTCGATTGCACGTGTGGATGACACAAGTACAAAACTCACCGGCTTGAAAATCTTGCCAGCGATTAGGAGCGGTACCGCCATCAGCGAAGCCATCTGCAGATTGTGCCTTGTCGCATAAACCTTGGGCAACACCTCCCCGAACAACACTAAGAAAAACGTCACCCCCAGCACGTTCACCAAAAACCCGATCACCGGATGCCTGGAAAAATCAAACAAGTTGGTGAAGATGTAATAAGATAGAATGACGATCGCTACGTTCACCAGGCTGTTGCAGATCAGGATGGTGGAAAGCAGGTAGCGCGGCTTTGCAAGCAGCTGAAAGATCAGCTTTGAATAGCGGTCAGCGCGCTCGCGCAGCGTCCTGAACTCTTTTTCGGCAAGCGAAAAAAATCCCACCTCCGAAGCTGAGAACAGCCCGGAGCAGATAATGAGAAATACAAACGCAAAACAGGCAAGCGCTACCGGCAGAGGCATCTGCACGAGCATTTTTGCCGCGAACACTATTAGCAACTGGTGAATACTGTCACCGGAACTTCCTTCTTCCAAGCATTAAAAATTAAGTGAAAAATCCTAGAAGGGCAGGTCATCACCCTGTGGCGCTTCGTCAGCACCGCCATTGGGAACTTCCTGCTTTGTGGCAGTCTTTGCCGGAGCCGAATAGCTGCCGCTATCTTCCTTCTTATCGAGCATGATGAAGTTATCGGCAACAATTTCTGTCGAGTATTTCTTTTCACCGCTCTGCTTGTCTTCCCATGAGCGTGTGCGTATCTTGCCTTCGAGATAGATGCGGCTGCCTTTCTTCAGGTAATCCTCAGCGATCTTCGCAAGGCCTCTCCACGCAACCACGTTGTGCCACTCCGTTTGGTCCACACGGTTGCCGTCTTTGTCTTTATAAGAATCATTGGTGGCGAGCGTGAACCTTGCTACGCTCACGTTGTTGTCGAGATACTGTACATCCGGGTCTTTGCCCAGGTTTCCAACGAGAATTACTTTGTTTACACCTCTCATGGCTCTGAAAATTTTAGGTTAAATGGTTAATCAAAAAACTAATATCGGGGTTTTTGTGAGAAAAACAAAGCGGGTTTTTGGCGCGTACGCGTTTCGTTTATTTATCGCTTTGTTGGGTAGCGTTTTCTATAGGAGCGCATCTGGGTCTTGGAGTGGAAAGAAAACGTATTTTAATATGTAAATCCGCAGAGTGCGCAGTTCTTCTTTTCAGACTTGTAGCCGCTTGACTTCATCAGCAATTTGTCCAACTACTTCCTTATTGCTGATTTCATCATCAATGCTGAACACTATGAAAACTTTTCCTCCGTATTTTTTTGTGAATTCGTCAAAGCTCGCTTTCATTCTTTCTGTCGCTGAATAGTTACCAAAGTTTGCTTTTGCGGTTACTGGCTTTATTTGTATGCCGAATGCTTTTTCCCCAACCCAACCGAGATAATCAATATCAGCACACAAGTCAGAATCTTGCTCCGCTTCAAAAGTTTCAAAAGGGATGATTGGAAGATAGAAAGTAATAGCGGAGATTACGGGCATATTAATCAAGATACTTAAAACTCAAGTTCATTCTGCTTTTTTTTCAACATCAAGTCCATACTAAAAATGTTATTGACATCAACTCCCAAGGGCGTAAGAACAAGTCTATCGTAGTTTGTTGTAGATACGATTCGTTCGACTAATCCCAATTCTTGACAGTAATTACAGCACCAATTCAAAAACTGCTGCATGGTTTGATAGCTATATGAAACTTTAAATAATCCTCTTGTTATCTCTAACTTATCCTCATCAAAAGGATAACGTTTGGGTAGCCAGTCACCATTTGTCACTTCCAAAAATCTTAGAAACCAATAGATATTCATCTTATGCACTTTATTTTCCCAATTACCATTAGTCAATATTTTTAACAACAGTCGCTTTTGCTCGTTTGTTAAATCAACAGATGAAACATTGTTTGTTTGATGAACATACGGGCTAAGGTTGTCTATATATATTTTCCCGTTTTTAGTCAGATAATAATATCCATTCCTTTCTTCAAGTAACTCAAAATCTAAAGCCAATCTTTTGTAACAGTTAAAATTTGTTATACCAGTAAATGGTTCGAATACTTCATCAAAAGATAATTTACTTCTTTGTAAGTCTTTGAAGGGTTTCAAAATTTTATTCAACCATCTTAAAAAACAAATAGTATAATTTCTTGGATTAGGAAGAGCCAGCCCTACGTTTAAACTCAATCGCTCAACAGTCTTAGAATAAAGCAACTTGATTGACTCAAGTGAATATGACCGTGTTATCACGTTATTTTCTCTACCAAAATTTTCAACGGCTATAGTTCTATTGCGCGGAGTCTCCTCCGCAAAAAGAATACAATAATTAGTCACTTCTGCAAATTGAATATTACGGTAACTGAGAACTTGGGTAAAGCAATAGTTCAACTTTTCGGTGCTATTAAGTTCAGTTTCCAATTCAACGATTAGCTGTTGCGCTCGTCTGTTTTCCACTATGAAATCAATTCTACCATATTCCGTTGTAATTTCTTGACCAACCTTTTTTGCAATTGGAAAATTTAGGAGTTCAGATAGATACTCCGGATTATTAAGCAACGTCCATTGGACTAATGCCTCCTTCATAGGCTATGCTTCAAGGTTGGGTTGTTCTGCTTCGGCAAAAGGCTACCACAATACGACTCATCAATAATTCCAAAGCTAAAGAAAATCACTCAAGAGACGTTGAGAAGTTACTACTCAATGCTTAATAAGCAATCGTCTCACGGTACGCTCCTCAAAAACACAAATCTCAGCAGTATCTCCAGCAGGAATAAAATTAGCGCACCGATCACGAACGGATGAAATTCTTCGGATACGCGCTGAATGGAAGCCACTTTAATGATCGAGCGCTCCAACTGGTCAATCTCGTCATATATCTTCCGCAGGCTACGGTTGTCCGTTGCGCGAAAATATTTGCCCCCGGTGTTGGCGGCCACCTTTTTCAGCAGTTCCTCGTCAATCCGCACCTCCACATTCTGGTAAATGGTGCGACCGCCATACTGGAACGGATAAGGGGCCGTGCCGATGGTGCCCACGCCAATCGTGTAAACGCGGATGCCGTATTGCTGTGCGATTTCAGTTGCCGTAATCGGGTCAATGAACCCGGCATTGTTCTCGCCATCCGTCACCAGGATGACCACTTTGCTTTTTGCTTCGCTGTCTTTCAGACGGTTGGCCGATGTCGCCAGCCCCATGCCGATGGCAGTGCCGTCTTCCACAAGTCCTTCCTTCAGCTCGCTAATGAGTTTTTTAAGCATGTTGTGGTCAGTGGTCAGCGGGCATTGCGTAAAACTTTCTCCCGCAAAAACAACCAGTCCCATTCTGTCGGAAGGGCGGCCACTCACAAATTCAACCGCCACACTTTTGGCAGCTTCCAACCGGTCGGGTTGAAGGTCGCGTGCTTTCATACTGCCGGAAATATCCATTGCCAGAACGATGTCAATTCCTTCGGTAGAAATATTTTCTTCTTTCAAACTCGATTGTGGACGGGCAAACGCGATAACCAGCAAAGCAAGAGCCAGTCCCCGAAAAACAGGAATAAGGGTTTTCAATTTTCCTCTCAGCGATGAGCCTGTCTTGCTGAATGCTACGGTTGACGACAACGTCAGCTCCGGGAAAATCTTCTTATATCTCCACCAATACCAAAGCCATAACAAAAGCGGAATTGCGAGTAGTGCAAATGCTTTGGGATTGGCGAAAGTGATGTTGTTCCAAAATGTCATGGGGTCTGTTCTTCTATAATCTGGTTCTTTGCCTGCTGCTCGGTTTTGGTATTCTTCACAAATTCAACCATCGTATCCAAAAACCTCTTGTGTTCGTCCGGTAGAGGATTAGCTTTTGCAAATTTCACTAAGTCGGCAATTTGCAGCATCATGTTCAGCTCTTCACGCGTCTTGTGGCTGATGCCTGTAACAACAATTCGCTCCATGATCTCATCTGTGGTTGATTCGAGTGCCAGAATGTTGTATCTGCCTTCAATGTACTCGCGAATTATTTCCGACAGCTCAGAATAGTACGGCTTGATCTCCCCCTGCTGCCAAAGTTTTTTCTCTTCCAACTGGCGCAGCTTGTTCAGCGCAATTTCGTGTGGCGGGTCTTTGCGAACGAAGCGTTTGATGATGACAGGCTTCTTCTTCCGATAACTCATGTACAGCACTACAGCCACGATAAGCGCAAGCACCAGCGCACCCAAACCAAGTTCTTTTATAATTTCCGATATCTTGAACGGCATCTTCAGCGGATCTTTGATGGGCTTGAATCCGGCAGTGGTGTCCACCTCAATTCCTTTTATCGTTAGAAGTAAAGGTTCTGTTAAGGCAATCTGGAAAGAATCCGTTCCCGGCTCTTTGAATTTGAATGTTGCGGGCGGTATCACGTAGTAGCCTGAATCGAAAACAGTGAGCAGATACGTGCGGCTTTCGCTCGACATTCCCGATTTCTTAACAGTGTCAACCGGGGAGGTTGAAACGATTTCTATTTCCCGCGTGCTGTCCACTTTCATCACCTTTCCAAGGTCGGGCCACAACACCTGCGTTTCATCATCACGCGTAATGCTGATCGTAAATTTTACCTGATCACCAATCAACGCAATATTCGTGTCAAGCGAAACTGTTGTGCTGATGCCGGAAGCAACGGCTGCCTGCATCGAAATCGAAAAGAGGAACGCTAAGAGAAATTCTGCACTCAACCGCCTCACCTTCTTGCCTCCCTTTTCTTGAAAAATTTTATCAGCGCATTCACATAAGATTCATCGGTACGAATATTGATAAGGTCTGCTCCACTTTTTAGAAAAGTGGACCGGCAATTTTCAAAGCTGGTTTCAAACTGCTTTTTGTAAATATCCCTTACCTTGCGCGATGAAGTGTCGAGCCACATCAGGTTACCCGTTTCCGCATCTGTCACCCGTATCAAACCCACATCAGGCAGTTCCATTTCCCGGGGATCATAAACGCGTATGCCTGCCATGTCATGTTTTTTGTTTGCAATGCTGAGCGCATCCTTAAAATCCTTATCCATAAAATCCGAGAGGATGAAGGTGATGCTTCTCTTTTTCATCACATTGTTAAGATAGCGTAGTGCCTCGGAAATGTTAGTGCCTCTCCCCGAAGGAGTGAAATCGAGCAGTTCTCGGATAATTCGCAGGATATGCGAACGCCCCTTTTTAGGCGGAATGAATTTTTCGATCTTGTCGCTGAAGAATATGATACCTACTTTATCATTATTCGTGATAGCTGAGAACGACAACACCGCACATATCTCCGTGATCATTTCGTTCTTGAATTGATTCACCGTCCCGAAAAATGCAGAGCGGCTCACATCTACCAGCAGCATAACGGTCAATTCTCTTTCTTCTTCGAATATCTTGACAAAAGGATGATGAAAGCGCGCGGTTACATTCCAGTCAATCGTACGGATGTCATCACCAAACTGGTACTCGCGCACTTCGCTGAATGACATTCCGCGCCCTTTAAAAACCGTGTGATATTCTCCGGAAAAAATATGGTTGGACAGACCTCTGGTCTTGATTTCTATTTTGCGTACTTTTTTGAGAAGGTCCTGGGTTTCCATAGCTTAAAGTGTCGAGGGACGAGGGACAGGGGGCGAGGTTTTAGATTTCTTCTCTAAGGTTTGAATTGATGTGGTGAGCATCGCAACAATAGAATCAATCTTTTGAGTTCTTGCCTCAACAATTGATACCGACAACAATTTAGCCGCCCTGCGATACCAGCCTTTACTTTCTCTCGCGGAACCTCTTGCAATTCGCAAAAACTGCGGGTATTCTTTACCGTAGCCCCTGCCGTATCCTTCTTCAATGTTTGCAGAAATGGACCCGACCGAGCGGGTGAGCTGTTTTGCAATCTCTCTGCCTCTGAAATCTTTTTGTAATTGCTCAGCATCGTCCCAAAACTCTTCCCAAAGAGCGCAGGATAATTTGTAAAAGCGAATTTGCTCTAATTTATCTTCCATGCCTTATTACATTTATTCCCTCGCCACTCGTCCTCCGTCCCTTTCTTCAGGGCACTTCGACTTTGTTCAATATCTCGCTGATAATATCTTCGGTGCTGACATTTTCAGCTTCGGCCTCATAGGTTATCCCGATGCGGTGGCGAAGGACATCGTAGCAGACGGCTCGCACATCTTCGGGAATCACATATCCTCTTCTTTTGATGAATGCAAATGCCTTTGATGCAAGTGCAAGGCTGATGCTCGCACGGGGAGAACCTCCATAGCTGATTAGGGGTTTAAGCTTTTCCAGCTTGTGCTTCTCTGGATTTCTGGTTGCAAAAACAATATCAAGAATATAATGCTCAATCTTCTCATCCATATACACTTCTTTGATCACTTCACGGGCGCGAAGAATACTCTTTGGATCAACTACCTGTTTTACTTCTCCCATCGTTTCGTTGACATTTCTGCGCATGATCTGCCGCTCATCTTCACGCTCGGGATAAGTGATTACTACTTTCAGCATGAAGCGGTCCACCTGTGCTTCAGGGAGGGGATAAGTGCCCTCTTGCTCGATCGGGTTTTGTGTTGCGAGAACAAGAAAAGGCTCTTCCAACTTGTAGGTGTGTTCTCCGATAGTAACCTGCCGCTCCTGCATGGCCTGCAACAATGCGCTCTGCACCTTAGCCGGTGCGCGGTTGATTTCATCGGCCAACACAAAGTTGGCGAAGATGGGGCCTTTCTTCACCGTGAAATCGTGGGTTTGCTGATTATAGATCATCGTGCCGACAAGGTCGGCAGGCAGCAGGTCGGGCGTGAATTGAATGCGGCTGAATTTCGCATGAATCGCCTGCGAGAGCGATTTGATGGCAAGCGTTTTTGCCAATCCGGGAACACCTTCCAGCAGAATGTGGCCCTGGGAGAGCAGACCCAGCAACAATCTTTCCATCATATACTTCTGACCGACAATTTGCTTTCCGGTTTCGAGGTTCAGCAATTCTACAAACTCACTTTCCTTCTGAATTTTTTCATTGAGCGCCCTGATGTCCGTGCCTGTTAGCGTAGCTTCCATAAACTAATGATTTAGTGATTTTCTAAACGTTTAAAGCGCGACAAAATTAAGAATCGCTCTAAGCGGGGTCAAGTTAATTTTTGTTAAGCAAGCCTCACCCTGAAGCGCTTCGCTTTCTGTCCCTCTCCCGAAGGAGAGGGAAAATCCATCTATCGAACCAAAAGATTATCCCACCTTAGTAAAGTCATTTGAACTTTTAGATTGCAAATTGCCTCTTTCCAATCGCCAAACCATTGCCAAAAAAATTGCTACGAACAAAAAGCTTAGCAAGTGAATACTGCTCCCCAACTCCGTTAGCGAAGTTTTAATGTATTGATGAGTCCAGTAAAGAAGCAGAGAAACACTTATGTACATTAGTATTCTGCCAACCGCGTAAGGCACGGAATAATTTTTCTGCCCAAGAATGTATGAGATCAAAGTCATTAGTACATAGCAGACAAGGGTTGTCCAGGCTGCACCAACATAGCCCATCACAGGAATCAACCAGAAATTCAAAGCCACGGTGATAATCGCTCCCCCAATGGAGATGTAGGCGCCAATCATTGTTTTGTCCTTCAGCTTATACCAGATTGAAAGATTGTAATAAATCCCCAAAGCGAGATTCGCCATGAGCAAAATCGGAACCACGTGCAATCCTCCGTGATATTCTTTGCCAATGAAATGCTTCATTACATCAATGAACAACATTACTCCAAGAAAGATGAGACACCCAACGATTACGAAATATTTCATGGCATCCGCATAATTTGTCTTCGCATCTTTTTTTTCCGATTGCGAGAAGTAAAACGGGTCTGCTGCATAACGATACGCCTGAGTGAACAAGGTCATCAAAATGGAAAGCTTATAGCAGGCGCCATAAACTCCAAGAGCAGCCATATTTTTCTCGTATGAATATGGCAGCAAAAATTTGAGCAGCACCCTGTCAAGCATTTCATTGATCGCCCCTGCAAATCCGACTATCATTAAGGGCAAAGCGTATATAATCATCCTTCTCCAAAGCACTTTATCGAATGACCACTGCACTTTTGATACATCCGGGAAAAGCAGAAATATCGTGACTGCACTCGCGACAAGGTTTGAAAAGAAAATGTAGGAAACCTGTGCAGTGTCCGGAACCCAGAAATTACTTGTACCATATTTCGCTGAAATCTCCGGGGCAATCAGGATGAAATAAATATTTAGCAGGATATTGATACCGATATTGAGCAGCTTGATGACTGCGAAACGGGTGGCGCGATTTTCAGCACGGAGCTTTGCAAACGGAATTGCCGAGATTGCGTCAAAAGAAAATATCAGCGCAAACCAGATGATGTAGGAATTATAGGAGCTTGCTCCCAATGAAGATGCGGTATCGCTATTGAGCGTCAACATTCTTGCAAGACTTTCCGAATTCAGGATCATCACTGCTGAAAGCAGGATACTGGTTATTAAAATAGAGATGAATGAAGTTGAAAAAACTTTCTGCCGGTCGTCTTTACTTTCAAAGCGGAAGAAAGCTGTCTCCATTCCGTAGGTAAAGATCACGATGAAAAATCCGGCATAGGCATACATCTCCGTTACGACACCGTATTCTGCGGTATCCAGAAAAACACGGGTGTAAATCGGAACAAGCAAATAATTGAGCAGTCGCCCGACAATGCTGCTCAGGCCATAGATGGCGGTTTGTCCCGCTAATTTTTTAAGGATAGACAATGCGCAATGAAACGGGATAAAAGTAAACTCTTGTTTGCTGCGGTTGTTAAAAGTTGTTTAAACGAATTGTGTGGAAAAGGGCTGCTTATCAGGGCGTGAGCGAGAACCTGATGGTGACACCACCCCTGTGGCTGGTGATGGGATACGATGCGGACGTTGCTGGTATGGTACGGTTATATTCATAAAACAACCGGATGTTCAGCCGCTTGTTGATTTCGTAATTTATTTCAGGTAAAAACTTGTACGCCTTTGTTCCGCGGGTTGGCTCGCTCACT
>CAYOYI010000131.1:0-9952 GCA_964408105.1 uncultured Chitinophagaceae bacterium
TTTCAAGATTTTTAAACGACCACATTGCCAGCGTTGTAGCAGAAAATCCCAAGCGCTTTATCGGCTTGGGAACAGTGCCGCTGCAATCGCCTGATTTGGCAATCAAAGAATTGGAACGTTGTGTGAAAGAGCTTGGATTAGCCGGAGTTGAAATCGGCTCGCATGTGAACGACTGGAATCTGAACGCGCCTGAACTCTTTCATTTCTATCACGCTGCGCAGGAATTGGGCGCGGCAATTTTCGTGCATCCGTGGGATATGATGGGGAAAGAAAAAATGCCTGACTACTGGCTGCCGTGGTTAGTCGGAATGCCTGCAGAAACTTCGCTGGCGATCTGCTCGATGATTTTTGGTGGGGTATTTGAAAAGCTACCTGATTTACGGGTTGCATTTGCGCACGGAGGTGGTTCATTTCCCGCAACCATTGGACGAATTGAACACGGATTTAAAGTTCGTCCTGATCTGGTGGCTAAACATAATGATGTAAATCCGAAAAAATATCTCGGCAAATTCTGGCTGGATAGTTTAGTGCATGATGCGCAAATGCTTGATCTCATCATTAACCTTGTTGGGGCCGAGCGCGTTTGTCTGGGCAGTGATTATCCATTTCCCCTTGGTGAACATGTTCCGGGATCGCTAATTGAGAATACAACATACAACACACAGGTGAAAGAAAAACTTTTAAGCGGAGCAGCATTAGAATGGTTGGGAATGAAAAAGGAGAATTTTGTGAAATGAAAAACAAAGTAAAAGTTCACGCATTGTTGCATGCTCCGTTTGAAGGCATCGGATGTATTGAGGACTGGATCAAAAAGAACGAATTGCGATACACCGAAACAAGATTTTGGGAATCGGCCAGCTTACCTGTTTTAGAGCATTTTGATTTATTAATAATAATGGGCGGCCCCATGAGTGTTAATGATGAAAAGAAATATAATTGGCTGTATCCGGAAAAAAATTTTATTGAAGGAGCAATTAATCACGGAAAACAAATCTTAGGCATTTGTCTTGGCTCACAATTAATTGCCAAAGTTCTTGGCTCAAGAGTTTATCCAAATAAATTCAAGGAGATTGGTTGGTTCCCGATTCGAATGAATGAAAAGGCAGAAAGTTCTTTACTTCATTTTTTCCCAAAAGAGTTCATTGCATTTCACTGGCACGGTGATACGTTCGATTTACCTAAAGGAGCAAACAATATTGCCAGCAGCGAAGCCACGCTATATCAGGCTTATACCTATGGCGACAATGTGGCTGCCCTTCAATTCCATCCCGAAATGACCCAGGCATCAATGAAGGCTATGCTGAAAGATGGCTCCAGCGAATTGGTGCCTGGTAAGTATGTACAGTCTGCAGAAGAAATCCTTGGCAATCTTCATCATGCTAATGAGAATAATGCTCTCCTGAATCAATTGCTTGATAAACTTGCCACTAATTTTTATCGCCAGCAATTATTACATGTGTTATGAATTATGAAAACAGCATCGCATTCTCCCTTGATTTAGATGAACGCGATGCCTTAAATCCGTTTCGCGAACGCTTTTTTATTCCAAACAAGGACGACAAACCCCTGATATACTTCTGCGGTAATTCCCTCGGCTTACAACCAAAAACCGTATCAGAAAAGATCCAGCAAGAATTAAAGGATTGGCAAGAATTAGCCGTAGAAGGTCACCGGCACGGAAAAAATCCGTGGTTTTATTATCATCACTTCTTTGAGGAAGAATGTCAAATTGTTGGGGCCTTCCCGACTGAAGTGGTGCTAATGAATTCTCTTACCGTCAATCTTCACCTGATGCTGATTTCCTTTTATCGTCCGAAGGGAAAGCGGTTTAAAATAATGATGGAAGCCAATGCATTTCCATCAGACAAATACGCGGTTCAAAGTCAATTGCAACTTCATGGCTTTGATCCTGGTGATGGGATTATAGAACTTTCCCCTCGTGAAGGAGAATATACTTTGCGAACAGAAGATATCCTTTATGCAATTGAAAATCATCGCCACGAATTAGCGCTGATAATGATTGGTGGAGTAAACTATTACACCGGTCAGTTCTTTGAGCTTGACAAGATCACCACAGCAGGACATGAAGTAGGTGCAAATGTTGGTTTTGACCTTGCTCATGCGGCAGGTAATGTCCAGTTGCATTTGCACGATTGGGAAGTGGACTTTGCCGTTTGGTGCACCTATAAATATCTCAACAGTGGTCCTGGTGGTGTAGGCGGTGCATATGTTCATGAAAGGCACTGTCGTAATCCGGAGTTGCCACGGCTTGCCGGTTGGTGGGGAAATGAAGAGAAGATGCGTTTTGAAATGCCGGAATTATTTCATCCGCAACCGGGAGCGGCAGGTTGGCAAATCAGCAACGCACCAATATTTTCCATGGCCATCCATAAAGCATCGCTGGATATTTTCAATGAAGCTGGCATGACCAATCTTCGTGAGAAAAGTAAAATGCTTACCGGTTACCTTGAATTTATCATCAACGATGTTGCAGTAAGAAAGAAAAAGAAACTACAGATCATAACACCGGAAGAAAAAAATCAGCGCGGGTGCCAGCTTTCAATAATTGCAGGTAAAGACGGGAAGCATATTTACGAAGGATTGAAAAGTGCCGGTATAGTAGTTGACTGGCGAGAGCCTGATGTGATGCGCATGGCTCCGGTTCCTCTTTATAACACATTCACTGAAGTATTTGAGTTCGGGCAGATCCTGGAGAAAGTTATCGGGTAAATGAAAAACGTTTCTATCATCGGCTCAGGCCTTGTAGGCTCCTTGTGGGCGATTTTTCTCGCACAAAGAGGTTACAAGGTTAAAGTGTATGAAAAACGCGCGGACATGCGAAAGCATGATATTGGTGGAGGTCGCTCTATAAACCTTGCAATGAGTGACAGAGGATTGAAAGCACTTCATGCAGTTGGACTTGAAGACGAAATACGAAAGATGGTAATCCCTATGCATGGCAGGATGATACATCATCTTGATGGCACCACGGAATTACAGCCCTATGGAGAAAAAGGTCAATTCATAAACTCCATTTCGCGGGGAGGATTGAATCAATTGCTAATGAATAAGGCCGAGGAACTTGGAACAGCAATTGCTTTTGAACAACCCTGTCATGGTTATGATTTTCAAAAGAAAGAAGCAATCCTTACAAACGGATTTACTTCCTCCGAGCTGATCTTCGGAACGGATGGAGGCTTTTCAGCAATCCGAGGCGCTCTGGAGAAAACGGATCGTTTTAATTATTCCCAAACATACCTTGAACACGGCTATAAAGAATTGACCATCCCACCCAATAATGATGGAAGTTTTAAGATGTATAAAAACGCGTTGCACATCTGGCCAAGAAAAAGCTTTATGCTGATAGCCTTGCCCAACCCTGACGGCAGCTATACAGTCACGCTGTTCTTAGCTTTTGAGGGAGAGTTTTCTTTTGAAAAGCTTAACGATGAAAAATCAGTTCAGGATTTTTTCAAAAAACATTTTCCGGATGCGGCCCCGTTGATGCCAACGCTAACAGATGATTTTTTTTCAAACCCAACCTCATCACTGGCCACTTTTCGCTGTTATCCATGGTCAGCCGATAACAAAGTTTTACTTATTGGTGACGCAGCGCACGGTATAGTTCCGTTTTATGGACAAGGTATGAATGCCGGATTTGAAGACTGCTCAATCCTAAACTTGATGATGAACGAAATGAATGACGATTGGGACAAAATTATTCCCGCTTTTCAAAAAAAACGAAAACCAGACGCGGACGCCATAGCAGATCTTGCGTTAAGAAATTTTATAGAAATGCGTGACCTGGTCGCTGATCAAAGATTTGTGTTGCGAAAGAAAATTGAAAAGCTGATGCACGAGCGCCACCCCGAAAAATTTACACCGCTTTATTCAATGGTCACCTTTAGCGAAATGCCTTATTCTGAAGCTTTGCAACTTGGGAAAAAGCACGATGACTTTTTCTCAAAGAAGGAAATAAGTGAAAAGTTGTTTTCAGAACTGACAAGTAGTAACAACAACTTGCTGGATAGTTGGGTTAATGAACTGACATCCTGGTAGCCCAAGAGGTGACTAACTTTGTGAGTTACCAATGTACCTGCATAAACACATCCTGATAATCGGCCTTGTTGCTGCCTGTAAAATTGTCTTTGCTCAGCAAAAAATTCCTGCTCAGGTAATTGTTCATCTCAGGAATGATGCTTCGATTAGCGAGCTGGTAAATTCACTCTCTTCTCAACCTAAAAAACAACTTCTTTCAAAAAGCTGGAATATCTGGCTTCTCACTTTTTCTGATGGTGAAGAGGAAATGATGTTAGGAGTAATTCAGAAAAATCCGTTGGTAAAACTTACCCAGTTCAACCATAGTATTGGTTATAGAAGCTTCACACCAAATGATCCGCAATTTGGAGACCAATGGAATTTAGAAAATACAGGGCAGTTTCAAGGCCTTCCCGGTGCAGACGTAAAAGCGCGACCAGCCTGGGATCTGGGCAAAGGCGGAACAACCGTTCTTGGTGATACTATTGTGATCGCGGTGATAGATCAGGGCGCTGACCTGTCACATCCCGATATCAAATTCTGGAAGAACAGAAACGAAATAAAAAATAACGGAATAGACGATGACCAAAACGGATATATTGATGATTATGACGGATGGAACTCGGGAAATCATTCAGGAGTGATTCCCTCCAATCATCATGGCACAATGGTTTCGGGAATAGCGGCCGCTATCGGCAACAACGGACTGGGAGTTTGCGGAGTAGCACTAAGTGCAAGGGTTCTTCCGGTTGCGCTTCATGATTATGGTGATGAAGCTCAGGTTGTAGAAGCTTACAGTTACATTTTCGATATGCGAAAGCTATATAACGCTACAAGCGGAGCTGAAGGCGCATTTATTGTCGCAACAAATTCTTCTTTCGGTATAGATTTTGGTAAGCCGGAAGATTACCCGCTATGGTCTGCCATGTATGATTCAATGGGCAGCGTTGGAATATTGAATGCAGCATCTACTGCCAATTTAAACTTGGATGTAGACACTGCAGGTGATATTCCTTCTTCTTGTCCAAGCGAGCATTTAATAATTGTAACGAATACCACACGCTATGACCGTAAAAGTCCTACCGGAGGTTTCGGGGTAAACTCAGTTGACATCGGAGCGCCAGGTACTGCAATTCTCTCTACCGGTCAGTTCGGTATTTACACAACTTCCTCGGGGACATCAATGTCCTCGCCACACATTGCCGGAGCTGTTGCTTTGATGTATAGTGTAGCTTGTGATGGATTTATGAACGCATACAAGGACAATCCACAACACGGTGCCCTGATAATTAAAGATTATATTCTGCAGGGTGCCGACATACTACAAGATCTGGATGGAACAACCGTATCCGGGGGCAGACTAAATCTCCACAGCAGCATGAACATGATGTATAATGATCTTTGTGTCGGATGCTTTACCGTCAGTGCAGCAGTGGTACCAATTACGTGCAATGGAGATGGGGATGGAGTGATAATTCTTTTTCCACTGAATGGTGCGCCACCCTATTCCTATCAATGGTCCAACGGCTCGACAAACTCTTACCTGAACGGATTGAAAAGGGGAAAGTACTGGGTGAAAGTTACGGATGATACCGGCTGTTCTAAATTCAAATATTTTGAGATCACCAGCAGGAACTCGCTGATCTTAAGCCTTGCCGCAGATTCATCAACAAATGGGGAAAATGGTTCAGTTACCGCGTACGTGTCCGGTGGTGCCCAGCCATACATTTACCAATGGGATGATCCGTTGATGTCTTCCACCAAGATTGTGGACCATCTGTCACCCGGTTTATATTCGGTAACGGTTACCGATTCTAATGGTTGTCAAATTTCTGATTCCGTTGTGGTTGGTGATAGAATGGTAAGCGCTTATGATGAGGTTAGTTTTGAAACGACATTCATACATCCCAATCCCTGCCTCGCATCTGTTACCGTCAAGACAAATCTTCCGGAAGCAATTGTTCATATAATTGATCTCTCAGGGAGAATACTTAAATCTTTCAAAACTGTAGTAAACGAAACGGTCGTTGATCTTTCAAAATATCCATCCGGCATGTACCTCATCAAGGTCACGGAGGCTGATGCGGTAGCAGTTAGAAAAATCCTGAGGCTCTGAAATTTTAATTATCATTCTTTATAACTTCGATTCTTTACGCCCGAAAGGAAGAGTAGAGTATGCAAAAGCGCTGGACAATAAATAAAATTGAAAGTGATAAGGTTGACCATCTTCAAAAAGAATTGAAGATCAATTCCACGCTGTGCCGGCTCCTTGTAGGAAGGGGAATCACCACATTCAGCGAGGCTAAACTTTTTTTCCGACCAACCTTGGAACATTTGCATAATCCTTTTCTGATGAAGGATATGGAGAGAGCGGTGAACCGGATTGAAAAGGCATTGCGCAACGAGGAACATATTTTGGTTTATGGCGATTACGATGTTGACGGCACCACATCCGTTGCCTTGATATACTCTTTTCTAAGTGAATTTTATAATCGCGTTGGTTATTATGTGCCGCATCGCTACAAAGAAGGGTATGGCATTTCCAAGCAGGGAATTGATTACGCTCATGAGAAGGGTTATAAACTCATCATTGCATTGGATTGCGGGATCAAAGCGGTAGAAAAAATAAAATATGCAAATGGCCTTGGGATAGATTTTATCATCTGTGACCACCATCTGCCGGGTGATGAATTGCCTCCCGCATATGCGGTGCTTGACCCTAAACGAAATGACTGTAGCTATCCCTACAAAGAATTAAGCGGCTGTGGAATTGGCTTCAAATTAATTCAGGCTTTTGCGCAGAACAATGACATCCCGTTTGGGATCGTAGAAAAATATCTTGACCTCGTAGCTGTCAGCATTGCTTCCGACATTGTTCCAATCACGGGAGAAAATCGGGTGCTTGCGTATTATGGAGTAAAACGCATCAATGAAAATCCGCGAAAGGGAATCAAGTCATTGATTGAAACAAGCAAGCTAAAAAAAGACCTGACAATCTCTGATATTGTTTTTATGCTTGGTCCACGCATCAATGCAGCCGGAAGGATGGATGATGCCAGGAATGCAGTGAAGCTGCTGATTTCAGAAACACATGAACATGCCGAGGCAAATGCAGAGTTTCTTAATCAGAAAAATTCAGAACGCAAGCAGGTTGATAAAGACATTACGGCTGAGGCACTGGAGATGATTAACCGGGATCCCGGATTACAGAATAGAAAAACTACCGTGCTTGCACAACCCCACTGGCATAAAGGCGTAATTGGCATCGTGGCTTCAAGACTTATCGAAACTTATTACCGTCCTACCATCGTCTTTACCGAAACAAATGGAACGATGACGGGCTCGGCACGTTCGGTAAAAGGTTTCAACATACATGACGCAATCAAAGAATGTGGCGACCTGCTGGAGCAGTTTGGTGGTCATATGTTTGCTGCTGGATTAAGCTTAAAAAAAGAAAACTTCGAGACTTTTCAAAACAGGTTTGAAGAAGTAGTGAGCGCAACAATTACTGAAGAATCGTTGATACCGGAGGTAAATATTGACGCTGAATTAAATTTCGCGGATATCAATGAAAAATTCTTCAACATCGTTCGACAGTTCGCGCCATTCGGCCCGGGAAATATGAAGCCCGTTTTTGTTAGTAAGGCGGTTCGTGATCGTGGTTATTCACGGGTTGTTGGAGATGAACACTTGAAGCTTGATCTGACTCAGGATGAAGGCCGAAATTGCAGAGGTATTGCATTCGGCATGGGTGACCTTGCCGACAAAATATTTCACACAGGCACAGAAAAACGATTTGACATTTGCTACACGCTGGAAGAGAATGAGTGGAATGGAATTAGGAACATCGAGTTGAATGTAAAAGACATAAAAATTCCGGAAGAGGTTTCTGCTGAAAAAGCGGAATTGGTAGAAGATAAAAATGGAGCATGATCCTACGCGCTGAAAATCTGAATAAAACTTACAAGGGCAGAAAGGTTGTCAATAACGTCTCTGTTGAAGTCAATCAAGGAGAGATCGTTGGTTTGCTAGGGCCGAATGGTGCGGGCAAGACAACTTCATTCTACATGATCGTTGGCCTGATAAAACCGGAAGCGGGGAAGATTTTCCTTGACAAAGATGAGATCACTTCCCTCCCCATGTACAAGCGAGCCCAAATGGGTATCGGCTATTTGCCGCAAGAAGCTTCAGTCTTCCGAAAGCTTTCCGTAGAAGACAACATCATGGCAATTCTTGAGATGACCGATTTGCCTAAACAGGAACAACTCACTCGAATGGAAAACCTGCTCAGGGAATTTGGCCTGATTCACGTTCGCAAAAGCAAGGGGAACGTATTGTCAGGCGGAGAAAGACGGAGAACTGAGATCGCCCGCGCGCTTGCCGTGAATCCTAAATTTATCCTGCTCGATGAACCTTTTGCGGGAATTGATCCGATAGCCGTTGAAGATATTCAGCGCATCGTAGCACGATTAAAATTTAAAAACATCGGCATCCTGATTACTGATCACAATGTGCAGGAAACTCTTTCAATAACCGACCGTGCATATCTGCTGGTAGAAGGAAAAATTTTTAAATCGGGAACAGCCGAAGACCTTGCTCATGATGAACAAGTTCGGAAAGTTTATCTCGGGGAAAACTTCGTGCTCAGAGGAAAGAAAGTTTTTCAGGAAGAGTAGTCCACGGGCATTATCCGAAGAAACCATAATGTTATTTATTAACTCCCTTGCCTCATGGATCATTAAACAACGCATCGAAGGGATCCGCTATGCGGTAGAGCATCCGTTAGATTGTCAACAGCATCTCCTTAGAGGATTGTTAAAAGAATCTGCCCCGACCGAATGGGGAAGAAAGTATGAATGTTCATCCATTAAAAGCCCGGAGCAATTCAGCGAACGAATACCATTACAAGATTACGAATCGCTGAAGCCATTCATTGAAAGAATGATACGCGGAGAGAAAAATATTCTTTGGCCAACTGACATCACCTGGTTTGCAAAATCATCAGGCACAACCAGTGACCGCAGCAAGTTCATTCCGGTTAGTCCTGAAGCTCTTAGCGGCTGTCATTTCAAAGGGGGGCGTGACCTTATGGCGATGTACTGTCATAATCATCCCGCAACGAAAATTTTTTCCGGGAAGGGGTTGCTCATGGGCGGCAGCCATCAGATCAATCAATTAAATGAAGATATCCGCAGTGGAGATATCTCCGCAGTAATGATGCAAAATATGCCTCTGCTGGCGCACGCAATCAAGACCCCCGAGTTGTCCGTTGCGCTGATGGATGATTGGGAAGAGAAACTCGAGCGCATGGCGGAAATTATTATTTCGCAAAATCTCACACACATGGCTGGCGTGCCGACATGGACGCTGGTCTTACTGAGAAAAATAATGGAGAAAACCGGGAAGGAAAATCTGTCTGACCTTTGGCCTAATCTGGAATTATACATTCATGGAGGCGTAAGCTTCACTCCATACAGAAGCCAGTTTAAGAGTATCATCCGGTCATCAAATATGCAATATGTGGAAACCTACAATGCTTCCGAAGGATTCTTTGCTTTTCAGGATTCGGAAGAAACTGATGACATGTTGCTGCTAACTGACAATGGAATATACTATGAGTTTATAGAAAACAATGGAACGAAATCAAATGTAATTCAACTGGATCGGGTTGAAGCAAACAAAGTGTACTCACTGGTTATCACAACCAACAGCGGACTGTGGCGATATCAAATTGGCGATACCATAAAATTCACTTCAGTCAATCCATTTAGAATTCAAGTAGCTGGCCGGGTGAAGCACTTTATTAATGTTTTTGGCGAGGAGGTAATGGTGCACAACACAGATCAGGCAATCGCTGAGGCTTGCAGCAAGACCGGAGCGTTGGTGTCCGACTACACGGTCGCTCCGATTTTTT
>CAYOYI010000132.1:0-2191 GCA_964408105.1 uncultured Chitinophagaceae bacterium
CGAGTACATCTTCTTTCATCATGATCTCGCTGATATATTTGAAACCGATCTTGGTCACCTGATGCGGCAAGCCATACTGCTCACACATCTTTTTCACTTTGTTAGAAACTGAAAATGCCGTCACTACCTTTCCGCTCATACCGCGATGCTTATGAAGGTAGTGCACCAGCAACAGAATAAGATGGTGCGCATCAATGAAAATTCCTTTTTCATCAAACATGCCGATCCTGTCCGCATCTCCATCGGTGGCAAGTCCGGCATCCACATCACTGGAATCTTTAATGAGCTTTGCCAATTCCTGCAGATTTTTTTCAAGCGGCTCAGGCGCTTGTCCCATGAATGAAGGATTGTAATCGCAATGCAGAAGAATTGCATCGGGCAAAATTCTCTTAATCACATTTTGCCCTGCACCGTACATCGCATCATATCCCAGCACTAAGCCGGATTTTTCAATCGCCTTGAAGTCGAAGCTTTTCTTCACATGCCCTACATACAAATCCTCCAGATCAACATATTCAACAAGACCTTTCTTTACAAAGTCCTCAACCGAGCCTTCTGCCGGTGCAGTTTTTTCAGGTATCAGGGCTTCTATCTCCGCAATAGTTGCAGGAGAAGCAGGACCACCAAACCCTCCTTTAATTTTGTATCCGTTGTAAGAGGGCGGATTATGACTCGCAGTAATTATCACTCCAAGATCTGCATCGAATGCTTTAGCACCGAGCGACACCATCGGTGTTGAAACAAAATCGTTAGCAAGCTTCACTTTGATATTATGCCTGCACATCACCAGAGTCACCGTTTCGGCAAATAATTTCCCGGCAAAACGAGTGTCATATCCAACAACAACTGACGGTGACATATTCCTCTCCTTCATCCATTTAGCTGTTGCTTCCGCCACGCGGGTAACATTATCAACCGTGAAGTCCTTGGCGATAATAGCCCGCCATCCGTCTGTGCCGAATTTTATTGGAGTCATTCTTTAGATCAATTTTTTTGACGGGGGCAAAAATAAGATATTGAATGTAAGTGAATTCTTAACGTTACGAATAGAAATCGGACTACCTTTGGAGCAAAGACACAGATGTGACGAACAGACAGCAATTCAATCTTGATGATAACTACCGCCATAAAGGATTAAGAAAAAAACTGGTCACAGAAATTATAAAAAATGATAAGGGAAAAGTAATTACTGATGAATTGATTTTGGAGGCTATCGGAAGTATCCCTCGACATTTTTTCTTTGATACCGCATTTGTTGAGTTTGCATATGAAAACAAGGCATTCCAAATTGGCGAAGGCCAAACTATCTCACAGCCGTTCACTGTTGCGTATCAGACACAATTGCTTGAATTAGAAAAACGAGAAAGGGTTCTGGAGGTCGGAACTGGCTCCGGTTATCAGGCAGCAGTGCTCGCCTATTTAGGCGTAAAAGTTTTTACAATTGAGCGGCACAAAAAATTATACGAGCGGGCAAAAGGCTTGCTTGAGGCTATGCATATCACTAATGTGCGCCACTTCTATGGCGATGGATTTGAAGGATTGCCTGCTTATGCTCCATTTGACAAAATTCTTATTACCGCTGCCGTTCCTGAATCCCCAACCAAACTTCTGAATCAACTAAAAATTGGTGGGTTTCTGGTTATGCCATATGGAATGGGAGATGTTCAATACATGCAACGAATTGTCAAAGTAGATGACAATAAATTTCACAAGGAAGAATTTGACAGCTTCAAGTTTGTACCAATGTTAAAGGGGAAGATTTGGTAGAATGAAAAGTCATCTGCTAAAGACTTTAGAAGAAATATGGACGAAAGATATAAACAAGCTATTCACAGATAAGCGTATTTGTTCCGAGCGTCAAGTTCAAGCAGAATTATATCATCAGCTTAAGCTTAGAAAAAATAATTTAGAAGTTTGGACTGAACCTACCCTTGCTTTGGAATCTTCTTTCAGTTTAAACAGAAAGAAGCCCGATCTGATGGTTACTCTCAACAATGAGGTGGTGGTTGTTATCGAAATCAAGTTTGATCTCTTTAAAGGAATCGACCTGACAGAGGATTACAATAAATTGAAAAATTTGTCAAAACTGAAACCAAATCAGAAAATATTTCTTTATACAGATTTGCAAAACGGAAAATGGGATGAAAATAAACCTGCGGTGATTAGCAAGGATTTAATCTTGGTATTCGCA
>CAYOYI010000132.1:2221-9909 GCA_964408105.1 uncultured Chitinophagaceae bacterium
TGGAAAGGTACGCTAGCACTGGATCCTAAAAAGTGGGAAAAGGAACGGAAGTGGCCGTTTAAGGCTTTTCGAAATCTATATATGATGAGAGGAGTTGTTGATGGGGGAAGTAATGAATTTAGTATGCTTCCATTATCATTAAGTAAAGAATCTTCATGAACTGGCTGCTCAATATTCAACTCGCGCTAAAAGCCATTCGCAGTAATCTTTTAAGAGCCTCGCTGACCATTGCGATCATCGCCATCGGCATCATGGCTTTGGTTGGAATTCTTACCGCAATCGAAAGCATAAAATCTTCCATCGTCACAAACCTCTCTGCGATGGGCGCCAACACTTTCACTATCCGCACCAAAGGCCTTTTTGCCAGAGGTGGCAGATATGGTGAAGTGAAAGAAGGTGCACCCGTCACCTTCGACCAGGCAATGGAATTCAAAGGACGCTATGCTCATGATGCTTTGGTTTCAATTAATACCCGCGCATCAAGCATGGTGCAGGTAAAGACCGGGCTTGAAGAGACCAACCCAAATGTAACCGTGATGGGAGTTGATGAAAATTATCTCATCGTCTCATCCTATAAATTAAAATCCGGCAGAAATTTTTCAAAGTTCGAAATACAGACCGGATTGAATGTGTGCTTGCTGGGGAGTTCGGTGGTGAAACATTTATTCGATTCAAAAGACACTATCGAGAATAAAGAAGTTTCCCTGGGCAATGTGCGTTACCAGGTGATTGGCGTGCTGGATGAAAAAGGCGCAAGCGTTGTTGGAAGCGATAATGTCGTGCTGGCCACCGTACAAAATGCACGAAAAGTTTTTCCGTCATCCACCGACAAATACTCTATCAGCGTTGCAGTTGATGTCCCGGACGAACTGGATCATGCCACTGATGAGGCGAAGGGAGTCTTTCGGAGCATTCGCAAGCTGCATCCTTCGGAGGAAGATGATTTTGAGATCAGCCGTAGCGATAAATTAGCGACTACCGTGATTGATAATTTACGCTACGTTACAATGGCCGCCACCGTGATTGGGATTGTAACACTGATAGCAGCAGGAATAGGTTTGATGAATATTATGCTCGTTGCCGTTGCAGAGCGCACACGTGAGATCGGCATTAGTAAAGCGATTGGAGCAACTAATCAAATCATAAAATCCCAATTCCTTACTGAATCGGTAGTGATCTGCCAGCTCGGAGGTATTTTGGGAATTGTGCTTGGAGTAATTGCCGGGAATATCGTGTCAATATTTTTGGAAGGGAGTTTTATTGTCCCCTGGCTTTGGGTGATGGGTGGCTTTGCATTTTGTTTTCTTGTGGGATTGCTTGCAGGAATCTATCCAGCAATCAAAGCCTCTCAGCTCGATCCGATCGAAGCGCTTAGATATGAGTGAGCATTTTTTTACTTTCGCAAATAATCAATCGAAAAAATTTCCAATGAAAATACCTATTCTTCCTCTTCTTATTCTGACATCAACCCTTCTGATCGCCCAAACCGATCCGTACGCACCCAAGCCGGTAGTTATTGAGGACATTACCAAAGCAATCAGCCGCGGGGAACAACCGGGGTTCAGGGTAAGAATCTATCAAGCGGAGAAAAAAGAGATAGATAACGCCTGGAGCAAAGTGATCAGAAACGACACTAAGTCAAAAGTTGAGAACGTGAATAATGAATTCTCAATTATCTGGACAAATCTGAAAGATATCTCCCAAAAACCGATCAATGTTTACGCCATAATTAACCCGTATCAAACGTATGTGGAATTAAATGCTTTCTTTGAATTGGACAGTGTGTTCATTACAAAAGCAAGCAATGAAACCGAGTACCTGGCAGCGAGAAAATTCGTTAGAGATTTTGCGATTGAAAAGTACCGCGAAGCGCTTGCTGCAGAAATTAAAACCGAAGAGAAAAAACTGAGCGACCTGGAAGGAGATCTGGATAAGTTTGTGAAGGAAAATGATAATCTGCATAAAAAGATCAGTGAGTAAAACAGCAGCATTGACAACAACGAAGAAAAAATCCGTAGAAGCGAGCTGGACCAGGATAGAGTTAAGAAACAGGTCCAGGCTAAAAAGTCGGAAGTGTCACGGCTGAAGGCGAGCAAGGCCGATGATGATGCGATTAAGGAAGCTAAAAAAGAGCTTAAAGACCTCAACAATGAGGTTGGCAAACTTGAAAAACAGGAAGACAAGCTTCACAAGAACAATGTGAAAAGCGAAGCTAACATCCGCGAGGCAGAGCGGGATATTGCCGACAACGAGCAAAACATGAATCTGAAGAGAAAGGAGATCACGATCCAAAAAGAGCATCTGCTGAAACTTCAACGGAAGCTGGAAGCCATCAAGTAGATTTCAAAGTGCCGGTTGCTTCTCCGGCCTGATGATCTGAAGGTAATGATCAACCTGGCTGATAAGGTAGGTGATATCCTTATTCCCCTGCAGGTCAATCATAAGGTCAAAACAAAAAGTCTTATCAGGGATGAACCTGCCGACACGATAAGCAGCGTTTGACATTGCCGAGACATACTCCAGCGGAATACATTTCTCCGTGCACAACGAAATAAGGATGTCGTGATTACCCTGCATGATATCTGTTGCCTTCGGGTGCTCCGGAATAAACACCCAGTTCAGATTTTTAAGGGTCATGAAATCAAATGACAAAGACTGGCCTTCCTTTAATCTTTCTACGTACCCGAGCAGGTGAACAGTTTTGTTTCCGCTCCGGAGCTTTTGATAAAATTTCTTAACCGGTTTAAGGTTTTCCAGCCTGCTAACATCAAACACCACAGCAATTGAATTTGCATTCTCATAGTTGCATGTATGGTGACCCGAAGCGGCTTTTTTTAGTTGCCTGCCAAGAAAATAGTTGTGTAAAGAAGTTCTAAGAGCTTTAAACAAGATCATGACGGTGAGCTTTTCACCTTTCGTTTCACGGGAGCTTCATTGAAAACCCCCATTGAAGAAAACTTATAAATTCGTTTTGCGACTCTTTCTTCAGCGGAGATCTTTCTCAAAGCCGAAAGCTGTTTTGTTAAGTACTTCTTTAAGTTACGTGCCATAGATTCAGGATCATGATGCGCACCGCCTAAAGGTTCCTTGATTATATCATCAACGAGGCCAGAATTAAACATATCTCCCGCGGTGAGTTTAAGCGCCTCGGCTGCCGTCTCCTTATTATCCCAGTTTCGCCAAAGAATTGAAGAACATGATTCGGGGGAAATCACTGAGTACCAGGTGTTTTCCAGCATGGCAACTTTGTCACCAATGCCTATCCCCAGCGCCCCACCTGATGCGCCCTCACCAATAATTACACAGATAACCGGCACACGCAGCTTCATCATTTCATAGATATTTCGGGCAATCGCTTCGGCCTGTCCGCGTTCTTCTGCCTCCATTCCAGGATAAGCTCCGGGTGTATCAATGAATGAGATTACCGGGCGATTGAATTTCTCGGCAAGCTTCATCAGCCTCAAAGCCTTGCGATAGCCCTCCGGGTTTGCCATCCCGAAATTGCGGTACTGGCGCATCTTGGTGTTGATGCCTTTCTGGTGTCCGATGAACATCACCTTTTGTCCATCCAACTCCCCAAAACCGCCAACTATTGCCTTATCATCCGCAAAACAACGGTCGCCATGAAGCTCAATAAATTTCGAGCTGATCTTGTCAATGTAAAACAATGTGTAAGGACGATCAGGATGTCGTGAAATTTGCACCTTCTGCCATCCGGTAAGGTGGCTGTAAATCTTTTTCTTCTGAGCTCGTATCTGCTCCTCCAGTTCCTTTATCATCCCCGAAAGAGATTCTCCGTTTTCCGCGGATTTGCTCTTCAGGCTCTCCAACTGTTCATACAGATCAGAAATTGGTTTTTCAAAATCGAGGTAAGTCATAAACGCTAACCCTTGCGGGGTCTAATTCTTATTCTTACTCAAAGGTACTTAGATGAAGATGAAACAAAAAACCCCGGTAATTTTTCTTACCGGGGCAGGTTAAATTCTGAAAGCTTGCGGATCGGACGGGACTGCTATAAATACATTCGATTTCTCCGTTATGCGCTGAAACGCTTACTACATAAGGATTTATCATTTTCATCTGTGCAATTTGGTGCATAAAAAGGCAGTAGAATGTTGATAATGTTTCCCACAGTGTTTCCCACACTTCAGCTATTTTTCTTATCTTAGCAGCAACATTAAAACTCCTCGCAATGGCTACAGTATCAACGGTTTTACGCAGGGATGCTATCAACAAAAATGGTGAAGCGCCCATCAATTTTTTCGTTATCAAGGACAGAAAATTAACCAAAGTTTCTACCGGGATAATGATTGACCCGAAACACTGGGATGAGAAGAAATCCCGCATCAAACCGAGTTTAAAAAACAGTGCTCGGTTAAACTCTTTTCTTACAAACAAGTTCACGGAGTTGCAAGATAAGGTGTTTGAGCATGAGACGATTACCAAGTCGCTTACAGCTCGCCAACTGAAAGACAAGATTTATGGGAGAAAGCCCACTGATTTTTTTGAGTTTGCAAATGAAGTTTGTCAGGCTTACTTGACTGCCGGCCAAGTTTCTACTCATGTGCAGCGGAAAGGCATTATCCATAAGATAAAAGAGTTTGCCGGTAATGGGGAGTTGATGTTTCAGGATATTACCATTCCCTGGCTGAACAAGTACGAGCAGTTTTGCAGAACCCACTTCGGAAACAAGACAAACACCATCCACAAGGACTTGAAGTTTGTCAGGCTGTTATTTAATAAAGCATACCAGCAGGATTTTATAGACCTCAGCCACAACCCTTTTTTAAAGTACAAGCTAAAGACGGAAAAAACGCAGCGGTCATTTTTGACAGAGGAGGAATTAACCTGCATTGACAATTTTCCCGCTACTCCCGGTTCGCGCATTGAATTACATAGAGATATGTTTGTCTTTGCTGCGTATGCTGGAGGCTTGCGCGTTTCTGATGTGTTGCGCTTGAAATGGAAAAATTTTGATGGAACCCGTGTAAATATCACCATCAAGAAAACCACTGAGCCGCTTTCCATCAAGTTGCCTAACAAGTCCCTTGAAATCATTGAGAAGTACAAGCCCAAGAAGCCCTCACCGGAAAGTTTCATCTTCCCTATGCTTTCAGATGATTTGAATATGTATGATCCCAAAGAATGTTACAACGCTATTTCAACCGCAACCGCATACATTAATAAAAATCTTAAAATATTATCTAATAGGTGCTGCGTTGACAAGAAAATCAGTTTTCACATTAGCCGTCATACCTGGGCTACCCGTGCCCTGCGTAAAGGGATCAGCATTGACAAGGTTTCAAAGCTGATGGGCCATGCAGCAATTAAAGAAACTCAGATTTACGCTAAGATTGTAAATGAAGAACTCGAAAAGGCAATGGATGTATTTAATGAGTAATTTAACGGGCAGTTAACCCTAACTGCCTGACTTTCCAGACCGTACCGGGATGAAAAACGAACTCCAAACCCTCGATCAGATTTTTTCTGACTACCTCAAATACGAGGCAGTGATGAAAGAATATTTTGAGAAGCACGAGTATGAAGCCTACTCCGAATGTTACAAGTACGTTCAAACAGAGATTGACCGGGTAAAGAACGTGATTAACGAGGAGACGCAGGCAATGCAGGACCAGAATATCGTAAAGCTCTACATCTCGCAATACCTCATTCGCCTTAGCAATTTGATTCACCGTATTACCACTTACAAGGGCATCTATGAAATGAGTTTGGAGAGGAAGATGAATCAACTAAAGGAGAACCCTGCCTTTCAGCCTGAAGAGCAGCTTTTTATTATTGAAATTCATTTGGACACCGGAATAAAAATTTGTGAGAACGCTTTGCGCGTTCTCATACTCAACTTAGTGCGCGATTACGAATACCTGTTCGACAGCTTGGAGAACCACGACCAGGTTTCAATCATTATCAATGATTTCAAGAAAAACCCCTTGCACCGAGGCGCAGGGCAACCGCTTCCAAAAATCAAGTGGACAAAATCCTCAAAGGATTTTGTGAAGCATTTCGCCCCGCTCATCAAAGACAAAACGCTCTCCTTTAAGGGAAATTCCGATACGGAATCCATTGTCCGTTTGCTTCACAGCTTCTTTGAGATTGACAAAACCAAGGGAGATGGCGAGCTAACTTTCGAGTCCCTTTCCACCTATTTTAAGAAAGAGAACAGCGGAGACGTTTACTAATCCTGCGTTTCATTATCACCCATTATAACTGTGATATTACTGTTATAGTTTGGGTGCAACACCCGCCAGATTTTTGCCATGTCAGTTTTTTTTAAAACAAAAAAATCAGCAGACATGGACGTTATCACAATTCAATCGCAGGCGTTTCAGGAAATCATCAAAAGGATAGATGATATCAACGCCCGGCTTTCCGCAAAAGAGAAAGAGCCGAAGGAGATTTGGCTTGATAATCAGGAGTTGATGCAACTCCTGAAAATTTCCAAGCGCACCGCCCAGCACTACCGGGACAGTGGGTTGATTTCCTTCTCACAGGTAGGAAACAAAATTTACTACAAGTTGGCGGACATCGAGGAGTTGTTAAAGACTCACTACAACAAGTCATTCAAGAAGTAAGGCTTCTTGTTTCTCAGCATTTTCAAAATTCAATACTCATGGCAGAAGGAATTGAAAAATACCCGTTGGTGTCCGTTTTCAGGAATGTGACCGACACTACACCGGCTGAAGCTATCCCGATTCTTCAGTCGCTTTATCAAATCAATAACGGCACTCACGGGCACCTGATAGAGCCGCTTCGCAAGCTGCTTGCAGCAGGCAACCCGGACGCTTACAGCGAGGCAAAAAAGAAATTGCCTTCCTTCACTCCTTGCGGAGTTTTTGAAGGCACACGCAAAGCCGAGCACCTCAAAACCTATTCAGGTTTTGTCATCCTCGACATTGACAAGCTGCCCGCTGACCAGGTGCAGCAGGTGAAGGAAAAAGTAATGGCTTCGCCATTTACTTTTTCCGTATTCATTTCCCCGAGCGGCAACGGTTTGAAAATCATTGTACGGGTTAACTCAAAAGCTGAGGAACACGCCAATGCTTTCCAGCAGTTGAAAGCCCTTTATGAGAAGGACACAGGCGTTGAGATTGACAAGTCAGGCAAAGACGTTTCACGTCTTTGTTTCTTCTCTTATGACAGTCAAACTTATGTTAACGAGCAAGCACGTATCGACATGCTCACTTACCAACCCAAGCCTGTTGCGCAAGCGCAACAGCAGCCCAACCACACCCCGCCACCTTTTCAAATGTCACCATTTGAAAAGTGCATACACCTGACAGAAAATAAAATCACCTTCGCTGAAGGTTCACGAAATAATTTCGTTCACCTTCTTGCAAATAATTGCAACCGCAACGGTATTGCAGAAGCCGAGGCAACAGCAGAAATAAAATCACGGTACAACTATAATGATGCAGAGGTAACCGCTGCTATTCGCAGCGCTTACGAGCACAACCGCCATGAGCACGGCAAGTTTGCCCCGCGGGAGAGGGTAAACCATAAAGCCCCGGATTTCTCTTTAAATGGTGCAGTTCCGCTTAACGACCTTATCAATCGCGCAAAGTCGGAACCTGCGGTTCCTTTCGTTTGGAGCGGCATCAAGAAAGGTTCTTTTGGTTTTGTCTTTGGCCCGAGCAAATCCGGCAAGACTACCATTTGCGAAAATTTAGGGA
>CAYOYI010000133.1:0-2404 GCA_964408105.1 uncultured Chitinophagaceae bacterium
TTCCTGCTCTGCCAGCACACTTGACCGTGCAATGGATGCATCCCACAGAACCATAACCTTTTTTTACAAGCGGATGCTCAGGAAGCTTATTACTTTTAATAAAATTTCTCACCTCATCTTCTCTCACATCAAGAATAGGATTGAATTTCAGCATCCCGTTCTGCTCGAATACTTTCATATTCCTGCGAACGCTGTTTTGAAATGAAAAAACACCTGTCATCCAAACTTCAAAATTTGGATTGATCTTATTCAACGGATCAACCTTATTGATCATGCAGCAAAAATCAGGATCGGTACTCCAGGTGGCATTCCGCTGGGTAAAATCATGATCCATCGGATTAGGCTCAACGTTTACGATTTCAAGTCCAAGCATTTTTCCCAACTTGTTCTTATACTCAATTGTTTCGGCAAACAAGTACTTCGTGTCAATAAAATGCACCTTTTGTTTTTTGCTTACTGAACTTAAGAGGCTCAACAAAAAAACGGACGAAGTTCCGAATGATGAAGTCACCAGAACCTTATCTAAATCAAAATCATTGTAAAGCTGCCGCACACGCTGCTCAGGAGTAAGCGGTTTATATTTTTCGTTCAGATTGTCAACGAGGGCACTCATTTTTTCGCAACAAGGTTTGAAGTTATTTCATTGAGCGTTTTCACTTTCTGCGCAAAATCATGTTTGAGATTTGCTCTTATTTTATTCAGATTATCCAAAACCTGCTGTAAGTCATCAGGCAAAATTTCCTCGAGCAGTTCCCTGAATCTCTTCGCGAATGTTGGTGACTTTCCGTTAGTGGAAATCGCGATCTTCAAATCACCTTTTGTGACAACTGCTCCAAGATAAAAGTCACAGAGATCGGGAGTATCTGCAACATTGGTAAGAATACTTTTTTCTTTTGCCAGCTTCCAAATCTCCCGGTTCAATTCAGGATTCTCGGTTGCAATAATCACCACATCTTCACCATCCAGATCATCGTGGCGAAAAGCACGATTCACGAGTGCGACATTCGGAAATTGAATGGAGAGGATATTTATTTCATCAGAAATTTCAGGAGCCAGCACGGTAACTTTTGCCGAAGGACTACTCTTCAATAAAAAGCGCAGCTTCTCACTCCCCACATCTCCACCCCCGATAATCAGCACACGAAGCTTATCCACCTTTAAAAAGATGGGGAACAAATCATTTCGTGACGGCTCTTTGCTCATAAAGCGTTTAGCTTTTCTTTTAACCGCGAGAATCTATTGCTCAAACCAACTACCTCTCCAATCACTATGATTGCCGGAGTTTTTATTTCCGCGACACGCACTTCATCAACAATTGTCTCCATTGTTCCGAAAACGATTTTTTCATCCGATAAAGAACCGTTTTGAATAACCGCGACCGGCAAATCAGGTCGTCCTGCATTAATAAAAAGGTCGGTTATCTCCGCAAGTTTTCCGAGCCCCATCAGGATCACAATAGT
Source organism: uncultured Chitinophagaceae bacterium (assembly GCA_964408105.1). GTDB lineage: Bacteria > Bacteroidota > Bacteroidia > Chitinophagales > CAIOSU01 > BPHB01. Next base: position 1,461 of record CAYOYI010000133.1, read on the forward strand.
TGCATTAGACTTTGCGGCAAGGCAAATATCATCCGAAAGCCACCCATCCGAGGTTGCTGCTGTAATCACCCAAAAGCTTTCGCTCACGCCCCTTCTTGTAAGGGGAATTTGGTGTAATGCTGGAACGGACGTTGAGCTGCTCATTCCCGGAATTATTTCGACCTCAACTCCAAACTCCTCCGCATATTCAATTTCTTCGTGTCCTCTTCCAAACACAAACGGGTCACCGCCTTTGAGACGAACCACATTTCCGTAATTCAAGGCATAGTCAACAATCAATTGATTGATCTCCTCCTGGGTTTTCTCATGATGGCCCGCCCTTTTTCCAACATAAATTGTTAAAGCCTTTGGTGAATGAGCCAACAATTCCGGACTTACCAGGGCATCATATAAAATCACATCAGCCTTTTTTAGTGCTTTAAGTCCTTTTACACTTATGAGATCAGGATCTCCGGGGCCCGCTCCTATAAGGATTAATCTTGGTTGCTTTTTCATGCCTTGTAATAATTGCTAATAACCTGTTTTCCGATTTGATCTTTGTCAACACCCAATTGGTTCGCGCGAAACACTTTTACTTTGTCCAAAAATGCTTCAGCGTCCTTGAGATATTTAATTGCAAATTTTTCATCCGGCTCATGTTGGTTGATCTGGTAAACCAAAGCTTCAAAATCTTCACTTTGAAAAATGGCTGTCTTCACCAGCTTTTCGTTGAAGTCACGAATGATTCCTGCCTGTGTGTTGCACTGGATGTCTTTACTCAATAATGTTGCTTTTGCCCCAATCACAAAAGTGTTGTAGCTGTTATAAATAGAATCGGCAAATGCTTTCTCCTGCAATCCTTCTTTTGCAGCTTCGAACTTTTCAGCAGCCTCGCTGATTACCGTGGAAATCACGTCAAGTGTGATTCCAGCACACTCGCCAACACCAATTGCCTGTTCGTATTG
>CAYOYI010000133.1:2414-9621 GCA_964408105.1 uncultured Chitinophagaceae bacterium
CTGCGTGAATTCAAATTCAGCCAATGGTTTCAGTAACTGGTAGTAATACATCTTCCCCATTTTCCGATAGTATGAATTGAAATATTCTCCATCCACCGCTTTCTCTTCAAAATCATTAAGCACAAGCCGCAATGCTTCAGGAACACGCTTAGTCGGAACTTTCACAATCTTTTCGGCCACATATCCTGTCCCATTAGGTTCAACTCCACCACCAAGCACAATCTGCATTGCTGGCGCAACGAGCTCTCCTTTCTTAATTGAACTACCATGAAAACCGATCTGCGCACCCATGTGCTGCCCGCATGAGTTCATGCAACCGCTGATCTTTATATGGACATCATGGTCGTAAATGAGGTCCTCATATTCTTCCTTCAGAACGCGCTCCAAAACACGAGCTAACTCCATGCTGTTGGTGACGCCAAGATTGCAGGTGTCTGTACCGGGACAGGTGGTTACATCATGTGTTGAATCAAATCCCGGCTCCGCAAAACCATGCTTATCCAATTCAAGGAAAAGCGAATGCAAAGCTTCCGGTCGTACGTAGCGAAGCAGTAAACCCTGGTTAACCGTAACCCGGATGTCATCTGCAGCATGTCGTTTTACGATGTCCGCGAGAAGTCTTGCTTTGTCATGAAATATATCACCGGTTTGAATTTTCAAATAAACCCCATAGAAGCCTTTTTGCTTTTGCTCAAAAACATTTGTCTTATACCAGCGCTCGTATTTTTCTTTGTTTTCAACTCCATTCGCTGAAAAAGTTGTTACCGGGAGCTTTGGCTCAGGTACGATAGATTCATCCACCACAATTTTTTTATTCTTCAGTGAGAGCTTTTCCGCTTCTACCAATTTCATGAATTCCGTAAGCCCGATCTTTTGTATCAGGAATTTTATTCTTGCCTTGTGACGTTTGGTCCGCTCGCCATGACGGTCAAAAACACGCAGCACTGCTTCTGAAAACGGGATGAATTCATCCAAAGGCAGAAATTCATATGCGACTTGAGCAACAATTGCCTGAGCGCCAAGTCCGCCACCAACTAAAACCTTAAATCCTTTCACCTCATTTCCATCAATGCTTTTTACTCGCGGTATGAAACCCAAATCGTGGAAATAAGTAAAACCAGAATCATTGTCCCCGGATGAAAATGCAACCTTGAACTTTCTACCCATATCCTGGCAGATTGGATTGCGCAAAAAATATCTGGCAAATGCCTCTGCATATGGGGTTATATCAAATAATTCATTAGGATCAATTCCTGCGGTAGCCGAACCCGTAACATTTCGAACCGTATTTCCGCAAGCCTCTCTAAGAGTGATATTTTCTTCTTCCAGCTCCGCCCAAACCAAAGGGCTGTTTTCGAGTTTTACGTAGTGAATTTGAATATCCTGTCGGGTGGTGAGATGTAAATTCCCAGTCGCATATTTTTCCGACACATCCGCCATTTTGATGAGCTGGTTAGCGGTCATTCTGCCGTGGGGAATTTTAATACGAATCATTTGAACCCCCAACTGGCGCTGACCATAAACACCACGCGTGAGGCGAAAATGCTTGAACTTATCCTCCGGTATCTCTCCCGACCGGAACATACCAATCTTCTCATTAAGCTCGACTATGTCCTTTCTCGCTGCTTGGTCAATGTTTTCGTTAATGTTCAGGTTGCTCATCATTACTGGTTTTATGAAATAAAAAAGCCTTCAAGGTTTTCACCGAGAAGGCTGTGTTTTTTCTTTTTATTGCAGTTATCTTATTGCATACACTTCCTTCCCGTAATATTAATACAACAACAGCAACAACAACATGCCATTAAAGTGGGAAGGATTGAATTCATGATGGCAAAAATAAATCAGGCCATATTAAAAAGCAAAATTTATTTGGCGGATAAAGTTATCTGCTTGATTTTAGTAGCTTTATGCGCCCGTGAAAAGGAAGCTATCAATGAAGTCCTGCTATATTTGTTTGATATCCATTTTATTACTCGCCTTTACCGGTTGTAATGAATTTAAGAACCTCAGCCCCAGAAGTAAGATAATTGTAAAGAGCAAGGAGATGTTGTTTCGCGGAGTGGATTTTGACTACACGATCCAGTCAGTGAAAGCAGCGGAAGAGATTGAACCGGAACTGGAATACAAAGATTACCTGCGCTTCAAAATCAAAGCAGATTCTATTGGTTCCGGTGAATCTGTTGACCTGGAGTATTTCTTTAACAAGAAAGATCAGTTGGACATGATCATCGCGTTTTACAATCTGACTGATAAAAGCCGGATAGAACCGCTGGCAAACGAGTTGAAACGCTACTTTGAACGAAAATTCGGACGCGCTCAACAAGATGAAATGGGCTGGTATCACTGGGAAATGACAGATAAATCGGGGCTTACCGGAACGGTTGAGGTCAACTTGATCGGTGAAACCGAGGAAGGTTATATGGGCCTTGAATTGGAACTCATCAAATACTACGAGAACGAAAGAAGGCTTAAGCCATGAAAAGATTAGTTGTTTTAACTGGCGCAGGGATAAGCGCTGAAAGCGGCTTAGGAACCTTTCGGGATGCAGGCGGATTGTGGGAAGGTCATAACGTTTACGAGGTAGCGACACCGGAAGGATGGAACAGAAATCCTGAATTGGTGCTTGAATTCTACAACCAGCGAAGAAAAAACCTGATGGATGCTCAACCAAATGCAGGCCACAAAGCTTTAGCCGAATTAGAAAAACACTATGAGGTTCATATTATCACACAAAACGTAGACGACTTACATGAACGTGCAGGTTCGACCAATGTGCTACATCTGCATGGTGAATTGCTGAAAGTTAGAAGCAGCCAATATCCGCAATTGATCTACGAATGGAAGAAAGACCTTAAGTGGGGCGATAAATGCGAGCTTGGATCGCAACTAAGGCCTTTCATAGTTTGGTTCGGTGAAGAGGTGGTGATGTTGCCCGAGGCTGCAAGAATAGCCGCTACTGCGGATTTGTTTGTTGTGGTAGGTACTTCATTAGTGGTTTATCCTGCAGCGGGGCTTATTAATTATGTGGAGTATGACATTCCAAAAATCATCATTGACCCCAAGGTTCCCGAAGTGTACAATGTACCCAATGTTGAATTTATACAAGCAAAAGCAACAGAAGGCGTTCCTGCCTTATTAAACAGACTTGTAAATGAGCAAAGCGGAGTTAACTGACGAAGAAAATCCCTGGACAACCAAATCGGAAAAGGTTATTTATGATAATCCCTGGATTCTTGTAAATGAGTATCAGGTGATTGATCCTGCCGGAAATGATACCATCTATGGAGTGGTCAGAGCGAAGCACCTCGCCATAGGAATTATTCCGCTTGATGAAAACAACAACACCTGGCTGGTCGGCCAGTATCGCTATCCTTTGAATGCTTATAGCTGGGAAATTGTTGAAGGTGGTGGAAGATTCAATATTGATCCGGTTGAGTCCGCGAAACGTGAGTTGAAAGAGGAAACGGGACTTGAGGCAAAGGAGTACACAAAAATCCTTGAGATACAAACATCAAATTGCATCTCTGATGAAATAGCGATCATCTACATTGCCAGAGGCCTCACCGAAGGAATCGCCTCACCGGATGATGATGAAAAGCTGAAAGTCGCTAAAATCCCTTTCGAGCAGGCATATCAAATGGTTATGAACGGGCGCATAAAGGATAGTCTGTCAGTCGGAGGAATATTGAAAGCGCATCTGCTGTTGCAGGCAGGCAAGATTTGATCCTACCTATCAGGAGAACGAGGTCTGCTTGCGCTTTTAAACCAAGCTATTGATCCCAAGTCAAAAAGACCTTTTTAAAATCGAAGTTTGCAATGATGCCTTCGCCCTGCAGAGTTTTTTTTCTCATCGTTTTACACGTTGTATTTATCTTCTCATCATTTGGTCAATCTGCAAACAACGTTTTCGGAGTTGTTGCCGATTCAGATGAAAATCCAGTTCCCTATGCATCCGTAGTCCTTTATCAAACCAAAGATTCATCAATTGCAGGAGGCGCAGCAACGGATGAAGAAGGAAGATTTTCAATTCAGGTTTCCCCGGGGAATTACTATTTGAAAGTGTCCTTCCTCTCGTATGAAGAAAAGACAGTTCCAAACATTCAGCTTGAAAATTCTGAGCTGGACCTGGGCAAGATCATACTTCAGCCCGGTGAGGTGTCAATCGATGAAGTGGAAGTGACTTCTGAAAAAAGCAGCATGCAATTGCAGCTTGACAAGCGTGTTTTCAACGTTGGAAAGGATTTGAGCAACACCGGTAATAATGCTCTTGAGATATTGGAAAATGTTCCTTCAGTAGCAGTGGACATAGATGGAAATGTGAGCCTGCGGGGAAGTCAAAATGTGAGAGTGCTGATTGACGGGAAGCCGTCTTCTTTAACCGGAATAAGCAGTACAGAAGCTTTGCGATTGCTACAGGGAAATTTGATTGAAAGCGTTGAAGTGATCACGAACCCTTCAGCACGATATGATGCTGAAGGCGAAGTCGGCATTCTCAATATCGTGATGAAAAAAGAAAAGCAAAAAGGTGTGAATGGCTCTTTTGATGTCACAGCCGGCTATCCGCATAATTACAATGGTGCCTACAACATCAACTACCGCAGAAAGTGGGTGAATTTATTTTCCAGTTTCAGTATCCACTATCGTAAGACTCCTGGCAAGGGTCATACTCTGCAGCGCTACGAATCTCCCGATACATCATATACCTATGAAAGTAACCGGGAGCATAACCGTGGCGGACTTGGAACAACTGTTAAGCTCGGCTCAGACTTTTATCTGAATGATTTCAACACGCTAACTGCTTCCGGCTTATTCAGCTATTCTAAAGGAGATAACAAAGCGACTACGGAATACAACGATAAAGACCAAAACGGAAAGACTATTCAAACCGTTGAGCGAATTGACAATGAAGAAGAAACCCAGCAAAACTGGGAAGCTGCATTATATTACCAAAAGAGCTTTAAAAAGAAGAAAGAGCAAAAATTCTCGATAGATTTTCAGTGGTCAAGCTCTGATGACACGGAGATTAGCAACATCACCGAAGAAAATCTGAGCAACGGAAGTGACATTATTTTTCAGCGAACCAGCAACACCGAAGACGAGCAGAACTGGCTAGCTCAGGCCGACTATATTCATCCTTTCAAAAAAAACGGAAAATTTGAAACGGGCGCGAAAGCCAATTGGCGATTCATTCAGAATAACTACAAAGTGGAGCAGCTTTCAAATCTTGGGGATTGGGAAGTGCTGCCTGAATTCAACGATGACTTTCAATACGGTGAAAACATTTACGCAGCCTACGCAATGGTTGGCGACAAGATCAAAAACTTTAGCTGGCAAGGAGGAATGCGTGTTGAATACTCCGATATTTCCACAGAGTTACTGGAATCAGGAACAGTGAATGATCGTCAATATTTCGACTGGTTTCCAAGCGCACATCTGTCATACGAATTCAGGAAAAAACAAACCCTGCAACTGAGCTTCAGCAAAAGACTCAGCAGGCCGCGCTTTCGCTGGCTGCTACCCTTCTCAGGCTATAGTGATGCGAGAAATTACTGGAGCGGCAACCCCGACCTTGACCCGGAATATACCAATTCAGTTGAGCTTGGATACCTAAAATATTGGGAGAAAGGTTCTTTGTTGTCAAGCGTGTATTATCGTTATCGTACCGGAGTGATAGAGCGAATTACTCTGGCAGATACAGCGGGATTCACAACGCGATTCCCGATCAATCTCTCCACCCAGCACGCTTATGGCCTTGAATTCAACGGCAACTATGATGTGCTGAATTGGTGGCGACTTACCGCGAGCTTTAATTTTTACCGGGCTATTTCGGAAGGAGAATATGAAAGCCAAAGACTCAGCAGCGACACGTATAGCTGGAGTATTCGGGCTTCATCCAAGATGACCATTGCAAAAAGACTCGACTTTCAACTTGCCTTCGACTACCAGGGTCCAGAAGAAACAACACAGGGGAAAAATAAATCTTCCTATTCCCTTGATGCCGGGTTTTCAATTGATGTGTTGAAAGGCAATGGAACCATCACCCTAAGTGGAAAGGATATCTTGAACAGCAGAAAACGCAGAAATATTACACAGACAGATGTGCTTTACACAGAATCTGAATTTCAGTGGAGGTCGTGGCAAGTGCTACTCAATTTCAATTACAGGCTGAATCAGAAAAAGAAAAGAGATACCCGCTCAGGAGGATTTGATGAAGGCGGTGAATTCTAAACGCATTTTTCAATCCTTCATTTGGAAATAAGCCATCAACACTGCTGCCGCAATTGATGCATTAAGTGATTCAGCGCCTCCGACTCTGGGAATTGTGACCCTGTTTTTCACGAGCTCAAGAATTGACTCAGATATTCCTTGCGATTCATTGCCGATCAACAAAATGGCATCCTCAGGAAGTTCTTGCCTTACAATACTCTTTCCTTCCAGGGTGGCCGCATAAGTTGGAAGTCGGGTCGCATTCAAAACTTCTGACAGGCTAACAAAATAGATTTTCACCCTCAACAGCGAACCCATTGCGGACTGAACTACCTTGGGATTATAGATATCCACGCAATTTTCGGAACACAAAATTGAATCAACCCCAAACCAGTCTGCAGTGCGTATGATGGTGCCCATGTTTCCAGGATCCTGGATATTTTCAAGCGCGATGTGAAATCCTGAAATCAAATCCGGCTTCTTTCCTGAATTCATTTCTGCTACAGCCAACACTTTATTAGGAGTGGTGAGCGTTGATATTTTTTTAAGCTCCTTTTCGTTCACTTCAACCACATGCAGTTTTTTGCGCTGAATATGATCTTCGTTTTCCCTGATCCACAACCGGGTTGCATAAATGCTTTTAAGAGGATGATTGAATTGAATGTATTCACCGACAATCTTTTCTCCTTCAACTATATACGCTTGCTCCGTGTGTCTAATTTTTTTCTGCCTTAGTGATTGAATGTATTTAATTTGCGCTTTACCTAACATGAGCTGTCATTTGCGGCCAATATCCTGCTTTTTTTTTGTTGCTGCGCTTTTCATTCTCTCCGGCTGTGTCAACACCCGGTTTTTAAAGAATGATGAGATTCTGTTCCGAAAAAACAAGATCGAGCTTGAAACTAACGAAAAAATAAAACTACAACGGCAGTTTCAAAAAGATATAGCCAGTATTTCTCAACTGCAACCCAATAAAAAGTTCATTGGCCTTTTCAAAACG